>JBIOXP010000330.1:0-17816 GCA_044869705.1 Binatia bacterium
TGCTCGGGTTATTGAAAAAAGAAGCATGGCTCACGGGTGATGAACTGCCGGTACAAGATGCGATGGATCCAGCGCCGCTCACGTTGCGTCCGTATTTCTCGTGGGAATCCGTTTTGGAGAAAATGCACGCGCAGAAAACCGACACTGTGCTGGTGACCAAACCGGACGGTAAGTTGATCGGCCTGCTGAAAGAGCATCGGACGAACTGAACAGCCCTCGGCTTCAGCCCCATCGGTTCTGAAGTGTCGACGCAGCGGGTTATCCGACGGCTGTCTTTCGTCCGTCGCAATGTCCCGTGACCGACACGAAAGTCCTCCGAACGTCCCATAATCGTGACAATCTGAAGTCCGACAGCATCCCAGTGTCAGCGCTTGTGCTTATATGTATGAGCTGGCATCTGCTTTGCCCTGCGAAAGAAATTGGATTAGCCGGAAGAAACCGGCTACAGCGACAATGCCAGCGCACCGCTTACTCTCTGCGGACAACGACACGTTCGATCACATTGAGAGTTAAACAGCATTCCGCGGGCTTGTTCGTCCGCAAACGAATCACCTCAGGCGTCGTCCGAAGACAGACGCCGGCACCGGCGAGGAGGCTGATGCAATGAACACGCTCGCGAAGAACAAAGTCAGAGCGCGCGAAACGATTTTCGCCTATGGTTTTGATCAGGCGGGATTCGCCACCGCACACGACCTGATTTCAATCAATTCGACTCTCACCGTGCAGTTCGTCGACTTTTATAGCTCGAGAGACTTGAACGATGCGGACGGCGTCATTGTTCCGCAAGGCATCTTTGAAAAAATCGAGTCGCGGACCGATCTCTTCAGCGGGCTTTTCGGCGAGAAGACTTTCGTTCTGGTGGACAAATCGCTGATGCTCGAACGCGAGCGCCAGGTTTTTAACCTTTTGCGCGACGGCAAGTGGGTCTGCTTTCTGGTCGGCGAGATCACCGATCAGATCGCCCAAGGACTTCATTCCGAACCGATTTTCGACACCGATCTATGCAAAAGAATCCTCAACGCGTTCATGATCGATCGACGCCGACGCTATCGCCTGGAGATCCCGCTCGACCTCAAAGTGCGGGACGATGAATTTGAGCTGTATATGAAGCGCTACGGCAGGCCCACGACGGTTTTCGAGCTGCCGCAGGATCTGCCCATGGAGCGTCATGCCATCGCCTGGCTCGGCGGCGGTGTCGTCGGAATGGAGATCGATGCGCAACTGTTTTTCCTGCCGTTTGAAAGCTCTCGAACGACCCTGGGAGTTGCCACAGACGTAGTGTCTCTGTTGGCACCGGCCATCAGCCAATATCGCCGCGACCGGATCACCGCCGTGCCGGATTGGGTCGATGATTTCCACTTCAAATCGGAGGAGCCGCTCTATCTGGAGGTGAACGATTTGCTCGGCAAGCTCAACCGGCTCGAAAGCGAACTGGCATCATGGAAGGACTACAAAGCGATTTTGGCCAGCTCGGGAATCTATCTGAGAAACAAACTTGTGGCCCTTTTGGAGAGTGTCTTTGGCTTGAAGGTGCAATGCATCGACCGTGAAGAGCGTTTCTTCGTGCTCAAAGACGACGATTCGCCGGCGGCTCTGGTTCAGTCCGAAGGCACTGAAGGCTCGATACAAACCGAGTCTATCGAGCGATTGGCGCGTGCGCGGCGCGACCACCATCTGTCCGAATCGTTTCCTGCCGCACTGTTGATCAACAACGACATGGCGATCACCAACATTGGAGAAAGATCGGCGACCAGCCTGGCCGCGGAAGTTCTCGAAGCTGCGGTGCGGCAAAACGTGCTCGTGATGCGCACTGTCGATCTGCTCTTTTTGCTCAATCACCTGGAAAAAAGCCCGAACAAAAAGAGCCGTATGCTCCATCTGCTGACTTCCGGCAGCGGCTGGCTGAAAGCAAGCACGGGCTCCTACGACGTGATTCATCCCTAGATCGTAGCGAAGCGGCGAACGGTCTCGAACTGCACGCAACCTCTGCTCGCCGGCGTTGATGATTCACGCCGTAAGAGTTTATCCCCTGGGTTGAGATCCGCTTTCGCCGGCTTTTTCCGGCACGTTCATGGCTAGAAAGAGATTATTGCCGCTGCGCCGCACCAGGAACAATAGATTGGCTCCGGCTTTAGCGTTCTCGATGATGTTTTGCAGTTCCGCCGCGCTCTTGATCGGCTGCCGGTTCACTTCGAGGATAATGTCTCCGCGTGCCAAGCCCGCGTCCGCCGCGGGGCTACCAGGCTGAACACTGCTGACGATCGCGCCTCGCGCTTGATCCAGACCCAGGCTGCGCGCGATATCCGGAGTGACAGTTTGCACGGAGAGGCCCAGTCTTTCCTTCTCCGGCACCGAAGCAACTTTTTCTTCTTCCTGGAGCTCGCCGACGGTTACGCTCATGGGCACGCGATTGCTTTCGCGCTGGACGACGACATTGACGTTTTTTCCGACGGCTGTTTGCGCCACCAGGATGGGTAAGTCGTTCGCGTGCTCGATCCGCTTTCCGTCGTACTCCGTGATCACGTCGCCCGATCGGATGCCGGCCTTTTCGGCCGGGCTGCCTTGTATGACTTCGGACACCAGAGCGCCACGATCCCTTTCCAATCCCATGGCCTTCGCGATCTCGGGAGTGACGCGCTGGATGCTCACGCCCAACCAGCCGCGTCTGACTTTTCCCGTCTTGATCAGATCAGGCAGGATCTCCTTCGCCAAATTGATGGGAATCGCGAACCCGATACCGAGATTCCCCCCAGTCTGGCTTAGTATGGCGCTGTTGATCCCGATCACCTCACCGCGCAGATTGACCAGCGGTCCGCCGGAATTGCCCGGATTGATAGACGCATCGGTCTGAATAAAGTTGTCGTAGGGCCCCGCCCCGATATTTCTTCCCTTCGCGCTGATAATTCCTGCCGTGATCGTGTTGGCCAGTCCAAACGGGCTTCCCATGGCCGCGACCCATTCACCTACTTGAAGCTGGCTCGAATCGCCCAATGGTGCCACTGGAAAGTTTTCTTTGCCGTCGCCGATGCGAATCACTGCAAGATCGGTCTTGGGATCGCGTCCGACCACCTTCGCATCGAATTCCCGGTCATCGGTAAGCTTGACGGTGATTTTATCCGCGCCCTCGATCACATGGTTGTTGGTCAAAACGATACCGCTTCGGTCGACAATAAAACCCGAGCCCAAATGTTCCTGCACTGACCCGCCTGGACCGCTGCCCGGGGGGCCGCCAAAAAACCGGCGCCAGAATTCACTGAGCGGGTCGTTTTCTCCGAACGGCGCCGCAGGCGCTTGCTGCCGACTGACTTTTGCGCGCGTCGAAACGTTGACCACCACCGGCGCCAGTCGTTCCGCCAGACCCGTGAACTCAGGCAGAGATTGCGTGCGATTTGCCTGCACGGCCTGTCGAGTATCGGCGGCCGGCGATGCAACCGGCATCAATAGATTGATGGCACAAAATACCGCCCCGGCATGTAGAAGAAGTGAAGACCCCATCCGGTTTTCTCCTATTCGTGATCTATCGACTAAGCCAGTGGCAACCGACATGCCAAGCGTTATCGAGCCATTCCACCGAGGCGTCGTTTATTCGTAAGCTTCGCACCAGGGTGGCGCAGCTGCCGTCAGGGGCGGGCGTCCGCAACGGTATTGTAATGCCGACGGAGGCGATAAGTTTCCGTAAAGACATTTACAGTTCGTCGCCTCGGTTTCGCATTCCGTGTACCGAGGCTGCGAGTCTTGTCCTGCTCGTGTAGCAATTATGGGACGCGATATTTTGTTCTTTCCGTGGCTTCTGTGAGCCCGCGACGGCAGTGTTGCCGCGTCCATCGCGCGATTCATTCCTCTCGCCGACTTTCCACGACTGGCATAAGCGTTGCGCAAGTACAGAGATCGGTTGAGTGTCTATTTCGAGGTGGTACATGTCCATCCGTTTACGTGCGTTGGTAGCAGCAATTCTGGGTTTGTTCTTCGCCGCGCCGGTCCGCGCGCAAAACATAACGGTCGGTTGGTCGGCGGTGAGCGCGCTCAACGCGCCGTTTTGGGTCATGCATGATGCCGGATTTCTCGAAAAGGAGGGGCTGGACGCGAAGTTAATTTATATTCCAAGCTCCTCGACGATCGCCCAGGCGCAAATTTCCGGGAACGTGAATATCTCTACGGCGAATAGCCAAGTGATCGTCGACGCCGACCTTACCGGCGGCGATCTGCTCGCGATGGGGGCAGTGACCAATGCGGTCGCCTTCTATGTCATGGCGAATCCGAGCATTTCCAGCGTAGCGGATCTAAAAGGACGCAGAGTCGGGGTCACACGGTTCGGCGCGTCCACGGACTTTGCCGTACGCAAACTCCTCGAGAAATATCATCTGAGGCCGATCACCGACGTACCGATCGTGCAGATAGGCGGAATGCCGGAGATCGCCGCCGCCCTGTCCAAGGGTGCGATTGCCGCAGCGCCGATGTCTTACCCGCTCGCTTATGTCGCGCAGAAAAATGGCATGAAGCTGCTGACCAATTTAGCCAAGGAAGACATCGCGTTCGTTCACGTCGGCATCACCACTTCGCGCAAATTTCTGCAACAACACCGCGACCAGGCGAAAGGATTTTTGCGTGCTTATGGTCGCGCCGTGCATTTCATGCACACCGACAAACAAGGTTTCGAAAAAATTCTGACCAAGTACTCCAAAGTCGTCGATCCGGGTATGCTCGAAGGCACTGTGCAGTACGCCTATGATTTTGTCGAAAAGATACCGCTGGTAAAAAAAGCCGCCTTTCAGGTCACACTCGATCTTGTTGGCGAGAAAAGGCCCGCAGCAAAACAGGCTCAGCCCACGCAGTTCTACGACAATAGCCTGACCGAGGAACTCATCAAAGAAGGATTTTTCAAAAAACTCTGGGGCGAAGAACTTCAATCACAAGCATCCTCAGGCCGCTAAGTACTGGCACCGAACTTCGCAACATAACTCGAACGTCATTCCGGGCAAGCTGGCGAGAGCTAGCGCCGACCCTGAATCCAGGAATTTCAAAAATTTCTGGATACCGGCGTGGGCCGATATGACGCAAAAGAGAGCAATGCCTTGCTAACGAAATTTTGAGACTCACACTAAATACGGTGCCGGTTTAACCCAGAATTCCCCTAGGGCCTGCCGTACGCCCGTCAGAAATGCTGTGGCCTCTTTTCAGAGGAGGCAGCCGCAGCGGGGGGTATTTTTTTCGAGGCGGACTTTTCGTTGAATCCCGAGGAAGCAGCGGTCATGCCTCACTGCGTTTTCGGACAAAAGAAAGTGAAGAGCGGAACGCTTGGGTTTAGCGGGTGTGTCTAGGAGGTTAGCCCTGCATGAGCTCACTGCGGCGGAAATCATCGATCTTGATTTCATGCTTGCGCAGAAGCTCGTAAAAGTCCGTGCGCGATTTGCCGGCAAGTTTTGCCGCCTCGCTGGCTTTGCCGCCGCACAGTTTTAGCAGATGCACCAGATAGCCTTTTTCGAATTCGTACTTGGCGCTCTTGTAGGATTTGACCGGCCCCTTGGTACCGTTGACAAACGTCGCCAGATCTTCGCTCCGGGCGGAATTCGCCATGGTTCCCTTGGTGTGAAGAATCGAATCCTCGGTCAGCATGTCGTGGCGAGTCATGGCGACGGCGTACTCCAGGGTATTTTCCAGTTCGCGCACATTTCCCGGCCAATCGTAGAGCATCAGCTTGCGCATCGCCTCGGGCGTAATCCCTTTGATTTTCTTTTTCATCTGCTGCGAAATCTGCTTAAGAAAACGGTCGGCAAGCAGCGGAATGTCTTCTTTGCGCTCGCGCAGCGGCGGCAAGTGGATCGGGATCACGTGTAATCGGTAAAACAAATCCAACCGGAAATTTCCCTTTGCGACTTCCTCTTCCAGATTCTTGTTGGTCGCGACAATGATTCTGACATTGACCGCCACCGGTTTCTCGCTACCCACCGGGTAGAATTGCTTATCCTGCAAAGCGCGCAGCAACTTGGCCTGAATCGAGAGCGGCATGTCGCCGATTTCGTCGAGGAAAAAAGTTCCGTTGTTCGCCTGGCTCAATAGGCCTCGGGTGCTCCTATCCGCGCCCGTGAACGAGCCCTTTTCGTGCCCGAACAACTCGCTCTCGAGAAGCGGCTCCGGCAAAGCGGCGCAGTTTACCGCGACGAAAGGCTTGTCGCGTCGACTACTCGCGAGATAAATCGCCTTGGCAATAAGTTCTTTTCCGGTTCCACTTTCGCCTTGGAGATAAATCGTCGATTCGGTATCGGCAATGCGCGAGACAATATCCAGAACGCTGCGCATTTTGCCGCTCTTGGCGACGATATTGGGGAAATCGTAGGCCTGCTCCAGGAGTCCTTTTAAGCGTTGGATTTCCGAATTGAGCCGGCGGTTTTCCAACGCGCGCGAGATCTGAAGTAGGAGCTCCTGCGTATTGAACGGTTTGCTGAGATAGCTATAGGCACCTTCCTGCATCGCCTGGACGGCGCTTTCGACCGTCCCATAACCGGTGAGAATGATGACGCGCATGCCGGGATTGATCGAATGCAGCTCGCGCATCACGGAAATGCCATCCTGATCAGATAACCGCAGATCGACAATGCAAAGATCGAAAATAGCCCCTTTGGCGGCCTGGACGGCCTCTTGACCGGTCGAGGCAGTGGTAACGTCGTATCCTTCCGCTTTCAACTTGAGCCCAATAAGCTCAATCAAGTTTTGATCATCATCAACGACAAGAAGATTACCCGCCGACATCGCTAATTCTCTCTTTATGTAAACTTTGAGCGCCTCGGACGATCAACGCTCGCGCCCGCACGATCTTTTAACGTGGATGGCTAAGCTGCTAATGCACCGATATCACTAGTCGTAAGTATTTGCCAACAGAACCGTCAGGAAAATCCACACGTAATGGACATTATGGTCTTCAATAGACCGTTATTGCCGCCGGTGCAATATTCTAACCAAAATTGCCTTCGCTGAGTTTCAAATACGCTCGCTGACTCTTATCGATCGATACACCAACGCTACGCGGCGGCATCAACCGATCACACAGAGAAACTCGTTTTGTTGTAAGAGTTTTCTGCCCCTATGTTTAATTTTACTTACAGAGATATAGGACGTCTGCGCGATTTCGCTGTGTTTTTAGGCGCTTAATATATGTCGGTTTTGGCACATTCTTTGTGATTTAGCGGTTGCAGTCGACGAGATCGCGCGCAACGAGCGGGCATGACTTACATGAACGTGTTCGCTCCAGCGGCGATCCTGATGTTGACTGGTTCGTATTGAGCGACGATCATCCGCGAACACACAACCTGTCGCGCCCAATTCGAGGAAGTTTCGTGATTCACAGCCTGGAACTGGAGCGCCGCACCCGAACCAAGATCGAAAGCGATGTCGCTTTGAACGTCGCAATCGATGTGACCGCAAAAGCCGTAAACAGCGCAGCCCCTCTGTGCAGAGTCGTCCCTCTGAAGCGGGTCGCGACGGAGTCACCAAATCAGCAAAGTCAATCCGTTCCGGGTTGACGATCAACGATCGGATCGGGGTCAAATGCGCGGCCTAGTCGGCCCGACAGGAGTAAGCATGCTTGGAAGCGACTTGTCCTTTAAGAAGCCGGCCACAAAAAAGTTATCGACTTCATGTGCACTCGTTCTGGCGGGCGGAGAAGGCAAGCGTTTACGGCCGTTCATTCATCTCCTGCGTGGCGATTTCTTACCCAAGCAATATGTCAATTTCATCGGGCGCCGTTCCATGCTCGAGCACACTTGGGAGCGCGCCGAAAAACTCGTGCCCTCCTCGAGCGTTTTCACGGTGCTGAATCGCAGCCATCTGGCTTTTCCCGACGTGCAACGGCAGATCGCCTCTCGACGCCCCGGCACCGTGCTCGTGCAACCGGAAAACAAAGAAACCGCGCCGGGGATTATTTTCGCTCTTCTGCACATTGCGAAACGTTGCCCAGATTCGCCGGTGACGCTGTTGCCTTCGGACCATTTTATCTTGCAAGAAGAAGAGATGATGGGGTACGTCAAGTACGCCGGTCAATTTGTCAGGCGCGATCCATCGCGCATCGTGCTCCTCGGCGTCGAGCCGGACGGCGACGAATCAGAATATGGCTACATCAAGACGGGCGGCAGGTTACGTCGCGGCGGCAACCGTCCGTTTCAAATTACTTCTTTCGTGGAAAAACCGGATTATCATGCGGCACAAAAGCTCGCCCGAGGAGGAGCGCTGTGGAACACGATGATAATGGTATTCAACAGCAGCGCGCTCCTTGACCTGGTCCGCACCGTTTGTCCGGCTATTTTGAGCGCGATGCAACCCATTTATGACGCCATTGGAACGCCGGATGAAGAGGCGGTGACGCAGGAGATTTACCAGGACCTGCTGCCGATAAATTTCTCTAAAGAAATTTTAGAGCCGCTGGCGCAGCATTTTTCGTCCCGGCTGGTAGCGTTCCCGGTTCGGAATGTCTTATGGAGCGACTGGGGCTCCGAAACGCGTATCCTGGAGATACTCAGAAAAATCGGCTATGCCTCGCGCCTGAACGCGCCGGCGCGCGTGCCGCTTCAACCCGAGCTACGTCAATATGGCCGACGGCCCTTCGCATCGCTCAGCCCAGCAAAGGGGCAAGCGCATGCGGAAGAGGAGGCTGCCCTCTCCGCCGGAAGTCAATTATTTCTGAATGAGCTTTAGCTTAGGAGACAGGAGGCAATCGTATGGGTACGATACTGCTGATTATACTCATTCTGCTGCTGATCGGCGCCTTGCCGACGTGGCCCTATAGCTCCGGCTGGGGCTACTACCCGAGCGGCGGCCTTGGTTTGATCGTACTGATCATTGTCATCCTGTTAGTCTCTGGACGATTGTAAAAAATCAAATTCATCAATTCCGACGAGGAGGTCGAGATGTCTTCAAGAAAAAATTGCGCGCCATGGTGGGCCTCGGGAGCATCGTTGCTTCTCGCTCTGTTTCTGTCTACCAGCGCATGCACGACGCTGACCGGCGAGAGTGCCGGCCAATATGTCGACGATTCCACTATCACGGCAAGTGTGAAAACCAAGCTGGCGGCGGACAAGGTTGGCACTCTGACCCGCGTCGATGTCGACACGACCAATCAGGTGGTTTCACTGAACGGCATCGTGCAAACGCAGCAGGACAAACAACGGGCTGAAGAGCTCGCCCGTCAAGTAAGCGGCGTCAAATCAGTAAAAAATAATCTGCAGATCCAGGCAAAAAGGTAACTCATAAGCTATCGGTCCGCAGATGGCGGACCGATAGCCGGCATGGCCTGTGAGCGGCAGCGACATGTTAAGCCAAAACGAGGCAAGTGCGGGTAATCCGCGCATCTTGCGACAAAAAAGAAAATAGTGTTAAAAGCGTGAGCGCGTTTACGGCTTCTACACCGGTGATCGGCCCCGCGCCCGTTTTAACGCCGACGAAAAAAAACAAATGAAACTGTGCCGAAGCCGTTTCCGCTGCGGCATCGATATCCCGGATCACCATCGAAAATATCTGTGAATCGCTAATGTCGACCTCGATCCTGATTGTTGATGATGAAGAGAATTTGCTGGTACTGCTCAACCGCATTCTCAGCAAGGAAGGCTATGCCGTCACGATAGCGCATGGCAGCAACCAGGCTCTCGATCTGATCGATAAGAATGACTTTCGCGCCGCCATTCTGGACATCAAGATGTTTCCGGTCGATGGCGTCGCGTTGTTGTCGGAAATCAAACGCCGCGCCCCGTCAACGCGCGTCATCATGATTACCGCCTATCCAACGGCAGACACCCGGGATGAGTGCTTCCGCAAAGGCGCTACCGCTTATCTCACCAAGCCGCTCGACATACAAAAGTTAAAGGGTGTGATGCGCGAGCTGACGAACTGAGGCGGCCGAGTTCGTCTCTAATCTCTCCTATGCGTTCTTGAATCTGCCAGTCGGCGCATCATGAAGTATTTTATGAGCTGACGCTCGCCTCTGGATCCGGGAAAGATTTCTCGCGTCCCCGACAGAGTGTCGGAACACTCATCTTGACGCAATCCTGTCAGCTACATGAGAAGAAAGCTTCTCGGCGGAGTTCATCCTGAACGGTCGAAGGACCTCGAAACGACAAGTTTATAAAGTCTGGGCGCTCGGAATGAGAATGTCTGCTATGTCGAATCCATTGGATATACTTCAACGTAAAACGCCGTGAGAGATCTTTTTCTAGTGCCATTTTCGAGCGAGCTTTCTTCCGAAGCTCATTGCCTATTTTCGCGTCGTGTGATTTGCATTCTCTAATCGATCTTTGTATGAAGGCCATGAAATCCTCGACTATGCTGGCAGAATCTTTTTGATCCGCGTGAAAAATGAAAAAAAATTCTGAGGCAAGCCGCCCGGCCCTGGCGAAATCGCCAACCGGCATCCGCGGCCTCGACGAGATCACGTTCGGTGGGCTGCCGCGCGGACGGCCGACTCTCGTGTGCGGCCGTGCGGGCTGCGGCAAGACCCTATTTTCCATCGAGTTTCTGGTGCACGGCGCGATCGAATACGACGAGGCCGGCGTCTTCATCGCCTTCGAGGAAACTGAAGAAGATCTCACCAAGAACGTCGCCTCGCTGGGATACGACTTGGCCGACCTGTCCAGGCGAAAAAAGCTCACGATCGATTACATCCGCGTCGAGCGCAGCGAGATCGAGGAAACCGGCGAATACGATCTCGAAGGGCTATTCGTGCGGCTCGGATACGCCATCGACTCCATCGGGGCGAAACGGGTCGTTCTCGACACCATCGAGGCGATTTTCTCCGGTTTTTCCAACGTCAATATTCTGCGCGCGGAATTAAGGCGCCTGTTTCGCTGGCTCAAGGACAAGGGGGGCACCGCGGTGATTACCGCCGAGCAGGGCGACGGAACGCTGACCCGCCATGGGCTGGAAGAATATGTTTCCGATTGCGTGATCCTTTTGGATCATCGTGTGCGCGAGCAGATTTCCACCCGACGCTTGCGCGTGGTCAAGTATCGAGGCTCGAGCCATGGCACCAACGAATATCCCTTTCTTATCGACGAGCAAGGCCTTTCGGTGCTGCCGATCACTTCGCTCGGCCTCGAGCACAGGGCCCCCTCAGAGCGAGTTTCAAGCGGTATCGACAGCCTCGATCAAATGCTCGGCGGCAAAGGATACTTTCGCGGTACGAGCATTCTGATCTCAGGAACGGCGGGCACGGGCAAGACGAGCATCGCGGCGCATTTTGTCGATGCCGCTTGTCGGCGCGGCGAGCGCTGCGTCTATTTTTCCGCTGAAGAGAGCCCGGCGCAGGTCATCCGCAATTTGCGGTCGATCGGTTTGGATCTCGACCCCTGGATCAAAAAGGGACTGCTGCATTTCGACGCGACCCGCCCCAATTTTCATGGTCTCGAAATGCACTTGCTGCGAATTCACAAACTGATTGCGGAAATAAAGCCGAAAATTGCCGTTTTCGACCCGGTGTCAGGATACCTTTCCCTGGGGGATAGTTTGGAAGTGAAATCGATGATCACGCGCCTGCTCGACTATCTAAAAAGCCAGCAGATCACTTCCGTCTTCAACACGCTCGTCGAAGGCGGCCACGCCGAGCTGCAGAGCGAAATCGGCGTCTCGTCCCTGATGGACACGTGGATTCTCCTGCGCAATCTTGAGCATAACGGCGAGCGCAACCGCGGAATTTTTATCCTCAAGGCGCGCGGTATCGCTCATTCCAATCAAATTCGTGAATTTATCTTCACCGATCATGGCGTCGAGCTCAAAGAGGTCTACGTCGGAACCGAAGGCGTTCTCACCGGAAGTGCCCGCGCCGCACAGGAGGCCCGCGAGAAAGCCGCGGCTCAGCTTCGCCGCGAGGCGATCGAGCGGAAAAAACGTGAGCTCGAGCGCAAGCGCCAAGCCCTCGATACCCAGATTGTCGCTTTACGCGCCCAGTTCGAAACTGAAGCCGAAGAGCTGCAAAAGGAGATCGCGCTGGAAACTAGCCGCGAGCAAGTTCTGCAAATGGATAGAGTACAAATGGCTCAATTACGCTCAGGTAACGGGGATTCTAAACCGCGACGGCAACGCAACGGCAAAGGAGCCTAGCCATGGCGGTCACCAAAGCAACGAAAACTTCCCTGACAAAAAGCGACAATTGGATTTTGCGCCTTTACGTCGCTGGACAGACGCCGAAATGCATTGCCGCGTTCGCGAATCTCAAAAAGATCTGCGCCGAATATCTCGACGGACAATGCCAGATCGAGATCATAGACCTCCTGGAAAACCCGCAACTGGCGCGTGGCGATCAGATTATCGCCATCCCCACTCTGGTGCGAAACCTGCCGCAACCGGTGCGCAAGATCATCGGCGATCTTTCGAATACCGAAAAAGTGTTGGTAGGATTGGATCTGCGCAGCCGAAGTTAAAAGGAACACACACATGGCATCCGAGCAAAAGCGATCCCGAGTGCTCGATTTTGATTCGCGAGTCCGCGAAAGCCGCGGCGACAAGTTCATTCTGCGTCTTTACATCGCCGGCACGACGCCGCGGTCGACCCGCGCCGTGGCCAATATCCGGGAGATCTGCGAGCGTAACCTCAATGGCCGCTATGACCTGGAAGTCATCGACATCTATCAGAACCCGGTGCTTGCGCGAGGCGAGCAAATTATTGCCGCGCCGACTCTCGTCAAGCAGCTGCCGTTACCGCTGCGCCGGTTTATCGGCGATCTTTCCGACACCGAGCGTATTCTTGTCGGCATGGATCTCGCGGCGGCTACGTAAAGAGTCTCGTGAGCAAGGCGAGAGAACTCACCGAACTCGAACGGTTAAGAGAGCAACTGCGGGAGGCGCAGGAAACTCTCGAGGCCATCCGCCGTGGCGAAGTCGACGCCCTGGTTGTGAACGGTACGCAGGGCGATCAAGTGTATACGCTGCGCGGCGCCGACTACTCCGCGCGCATGCTGCTTCAGGAAATGAGCGAAGGCGCCGCCACGCTCATTCCCGACGGCAGCATCCTTTACTGCAACAAGCGTTTTGCCGACATCGTTCGTTTGCCGCACGAAAAAGTGATCGGCGTGCTCGCTCGCGAATTCGTCGCATCCGCCGATCGCCAAGTATACGATTCTCTCATTCGACGCGGCCAGAACCAACTGGCCAAGGCCGAGCTACTCTTTTGCGCGAGCGACGGCACGGCCGTGCCGACCTATTGCTCGGTCAAGGCCGTCTCGATTGGCGATGAACCGTGCTTGTGCATGGTCGTCACCGACCTCGCGGAACAAAAACGTAACGAAGAAATTCTTGCTGCCGCAAGACTCGCAAGCTCGATTCTCGAGCAAGCGGCAGAAATCATCGTCGTCTGCGATCCCTCAGGGGTAATCATTCAAGCGAGCCGGAAAACCGACGAGTTCTGGGGTAAAGGCGTGCTCGGCCAATCTTTCGGCGAGGTATTTCCGCTCGCCGGGATCAACGAGTCGGAGCTAAAGGATTCAGCCGATCTCCTGAAAGGCTGTCTCGACGGTAAACCGATCCGTGGCGTCGAAGCGAACTTGCGCCTGAGCGGCGGCGGCAACGTACACATGCTCATGAGCGCCGGACCGTTGTACGATAAGTCCGGTTCAACCATCGGCTGTGTGGTGACGTTGAGCGATATCAGTGAGCTAAAGCAAGCCGAAGAAGCGCTGCGTGACAGCGAGCGGAAATTCCGCGAGCAGGCGCAAATGCTCGAGCAGCAGTTGATCGCCTCTGGCCGCCTGGTGTCGCTCGGCGAGATCACCGCCTCGATGGCTCATGAATTCAACAATCCCTTGGGGATTATCATGGGTTTTGTCGAGGAGATGCTGAGCACGACCGCTCCCGACGGCGCTGAATTCGAAACGCTCAAGATCATCGACGAGGAAGCCAAGCGTTGCCAGAAAATTATTCAGGGGCTGATGGAGTTCGCGCGGCCGACTCCGGTAGCTCCGCAGGCGACCGATGTCGCGACGCTGATCGACAAAACGTTAAAGCTGATCGACGCCAGGTTGTACAAGCAAAGGGTCACTTTAACCGCGGCAGTGGCTCCGGATCTGCCTCCAATTCACGCCGATTCGCAGCAACTGGAACAGGTGCTGGTGAATCTCTATCTCAATGCCCTCGACGCCATGATCGGCGGCGGCCGGCTCACGGTCGGCGCGCAGCTCGACGGCGGCGGCGCATCCGCGAACGATGTCGTGATCAGCGTGGCGGACACCGGTCATGGGATTGCCCATGATGACCTGCAGAAAATTTTTCAGCCGTTCTTTACAGCACGAAAAAAAGCCGGCATGGGATTGGGACTTTCGATCTGCGAGCGCATCATCAAGAATCATGGCGGCAGGATCGAAGTCGAAACCGAGCAGGGCCAAGGAACTCTCTTTCGCGTCCGGCTGCCGGTAAAATCGTTATTCCAGTAACGCGGCGTCGCGCGTTAATCGGGATTTCTTTCCCCTGCCCTCTGAGGCCTTCGCGCTGGTATTGACATCGTCTGTGGATCGATTCGGCGGCTAAACTCAGTCGATTTAATATGACCGAACGAGAACGTTCGATAGAATTGCTGCAGCAACAGCAGCTCGATCTCGCCACTGAGATCGCAGCGCTCAATCGGCTTTACCGTCTGAGCGCGCAGTTACTCCGGCCAACCGAGCTCAAACCGGCGATGGAGTTGATTCTCGAGGGCTCCATGGAAATCCTCGGCGCGACCATGGGCGATGTACAGATCTACGATGCTCCCAACCAGGTCATGAAAATTTTGGCCTATCGCGGCTTTGAGCAGGAATATATCGATCGTTTGCAACAGTTGCCCCTCGATCATGATTCACCCTGCGGCCGCGCCATGGCATCGGGCAACAGAGTCATCGTTGAAGACATGGAGAAGTATCCGAACTCTCCATGCCTACGTGCCATGGCTGCCGAAGCAGGCTACCGCGGCATGCAATGTACCCCGCTGACCAGTCGAAACGGTGAGCTGTTGGGGATTGTTTCCACACAATTTCAGAAGTCGCACCGGCCGTCGGAACACGAGCTTCGCCTGCTCGATCTTTATCTGGTTCACGCCACCGACACCATCGAGCGCATCCGCACCGTCGAGGAGCTGCGCCAGAGCGAGCAGCTCTATCGCGCCATCGGCGATTCTATCCCGTATGGGATTTGGATCGCGAATTCGCGAGGTCGTAATATCTACTTGAGCAATTCTTTTTGCGCGCTCACGGGCTTACAACAATCCGATTGGAGCAATTCCGGTTGGACGCGGACGCTTCACCCGGACGATGCCGAGTCGACCCGAGTCTCGTGGGAAGAGTGCGTGCGCACCGGCGGCGTCTGGGAGCGTGAATACCGGGTCAGAGGCGTCGATGGTCAATGGCATCCGATTCTTGCTCGCGGCGTGCCGGTGTACGATGCCGTCGGCACAATCACCGGCTGGGTCGGCATCCATCTCGATATCGGCAACCGCGTACGTACTCGCGAGCTCGCTCGCCGGCAGGCGCAAATGCTCGAAGAAACCCACGATGCGATTTTTCAGTGGCAGTTCGAAGGCGGAATCATTAACTGGAACCGCGGCGCCGAACGGCTTTACGGCTTCACCCGCGAAGAGGCGCAGGGCAAGCGGCCGTCCCAGCTGCTGCAAACTCAACGTGAGGGCGGCGTCGCGCCACTCAAAGAAGTCTTGCAACGCGACGGCACTTGGAACGGGGAGCTCCGCCACCGCACCAAAGATGGAAAGGAGATCGTTGTCGATAGCAGAATGGTGATGTGGCGCAACCCCGACAGTCCGCCGATTGTGATCGCGGCAAACCGGGACATTACCGATCGCAAGGCCGCCGAAGACGCGCTGCGCGAGAGCGAGCGCAAGCTGCGTGATCAGGCCCAGGAACTCGAGCAGCAGCTGATTGCCTCCGGGCGCCTGGTTTCGCTCGGACAGGTGACCGCATCGATGGCGCACGAGTTCAACAATCCGCTTGGTATTATCATCGGCTTTGTCGAAGAAATGTTGAAGGATGCCAAAACAAATGACCCGGATTACCGCTCGCTAGAGATCATCAATCAGGAGGCGTATCGCTGCAAGAAAATCGTCGAGGATCTATTGGACTATGCGCGACCGCGAGCCGCCGAGATGGCTTCAGTCGCCGTCGAGCGTGTCGTCGATCGCACTCTGGAGTTGGTGGAGACCCATCTTTATAAACAAAAAGTCCAAGCGCTAAAAGAAATCGCGAGCGGTCTGCCGCGGGTTCACGCCGACTCGCAGCAACTCGCGCAGGTGCTGGTCAATCTCTACCTCAATGCCATCGATGCCATGCCCAACGGCGGGCAACTGACCGTCGACGCCAATCTCAGCGAGGACGCCGGCGCGCCGGAAATCGTGATTTCGGTGGGGGATACGGGGGTTGGCATCGAGCCGGCGGCGCTCGACAAAATTTTTCAGCCTTTTTATACCGCGAAGAAACGCCGCGGCCTGGGTTTGGGACTGCCGGTCTGCGAGCGCATCGTCAAAAATCACGGCGGTAATATTCGAGTTCAAAGCCAGCCCGGCATAGGAACGATCTTTGAAGTTCATTTGCCGGCCGAGGGTAACTTGACGACATCCTTGCCAGAGCGATAAGTGTAGAGTTGTTCGACAAAAAATCCGTTGCAAAGCAATAAAATGGCTACCGAATCGCAGCTGATCGTGGTCGGCATCGGCGCCTCCGCCGGTGGCTTGGAATCGTTGAAGGAATTCTTCGCTTCGATTCGGCCGGATAGCGGGCTCGCCTTTATCGTCATCCAGCACCTGGCTCCATCGCGCGACAGTTACATGGCCGAAATTCTTCGCAGTCACACCAGGATGCGGGTCGTTGAAGCGAAGAACAATCTGACCATCGAGCCAAACTCGGTGTACACCATTCCGCCCAACCAATTTTTGAAAATCGAAAACGGCCGGCTTCGCGTCACCGACCCGCAGACGAGCGACGGCATACGCATGCCGATCGATTTCTTTTTTCGCTCCCTAGCCGAGAGCCAGCACGAGCGAGCGATTTGCATCCTGTTTTCCGGCAGCGGCTCCGACGGCACTCTGGGGCTTCGAGAGGTGCGCGCCGCCGGCGGCTTGACGATCGTCCAAAAGCCCGAAACCGCCCAATTCGACGCGATGCTCCGAAGCGCCATCGCCACCGGTATGGTCGATCTCATATTGCCGCTCAGTGAGATCGCCGAAATTGTTCAGCGCTACGTGCCGCAGATCCGCTCGGACACGGTTACCGAGGAGCGCGAAAAATTCGAACAGCTCGACAGCATTCTCGATATCCTCACTTTGCACGGCGGCAGTGATTTCTCCGCATATAAGAAATCCACCCTGCTGCGGCGCATCGAGCGGCGCATGGGACTCAATCACTTGACTAGCTTGGGCGAGTACATGCAATTGCTCTCAAACAATCCCACGGAAGTCGAGGCGCTGGCAAAAGATATGTTGATCGGTGTCAGCAGCTTCTTCCGCGACGCGGAAGCGTTCGAGGAATTGCAGCGCGCGGTGATCAAGCCGCTGGTTCGAGATCATCCCCAGCACAGTTCTATTCGCGTCTGGATTCCGGCTTGTTCGACCGGTGAGGAAGCTTATTCGATTGCGATACTCCTCCTGGAGGAGCTTTCCGCCGCCACTAAGAGAGTTCCGCTGCAAATTTTTGCTTCTGACGTCGATAGCGAATCCTTGGACTTCGCCCGCGAAGGCATCTACCCGCACAGCATCGCCAACGACGTCTCGGAAGCGCGATTGGCCCAGTTCTTCATAAAGCGCGACTCCCACTACCAGGTGACCAAGTCGCTGCGCGAGTCGGTTATTTTCTCGATGCACAATCTGC
>JBIOXP010000331.1:0-14520 GCA_044869705.1 Binatia bacterium
CTTCGAGCGGATTGCCAGATTTCAAAAACCGCAAATCAGCTCATCAGTTGCAGCAACGAGCCATAGTTTTGAGCGATGAGAACCGAACTACGCATTTAACATCGCGAGATACTTCTACTCCGGCAGCTTCTCCTGGAATTGATTCTCCAACACCGACGCAAGCTGGTCGATGAGCGCTATTTGTCCGCCGAGAATCTTTGTCCGGGCTTCTGCAAGCGTGAACCATCCGGCTCGGTCGACCTCCGGAAAATCCCTTGTCTTTCCTGATTTCGGCGGCCATTCCATGGCAAACCGATTACTCTGAAGCTGCGCCGGATCGCAGTCGGCTTCAATTGCCCAGGCCTGAACGATCTTGCCGCCGGCTTGCTTGATCGCGTTCAGCGGTTGAAAGTTGCCGTTGATTTCAAAACCAGTTTCCTCGAAAAATTCGCGCTTGGCAGCTTCGAGTGGCTCCTCCCCTTCAATAATTTCTCCCTTAGGTATGGTCCAAGAGCCGATGTCTTTCTTCGCCCAAAACGGTCCGCCCGGGTGAACCAAAAATAGCTCGAGCTCACCGCGACGGCGATACAACAACAATCCGGCGCTGTTTTTGTTGGCCATGCCTGGTTCGAGCTATTTCAGCTCTTTAACCGATAACCGGTTTTGAAAATCCACGCGACCGTGGCGAGACAGATAGTAAAAAATACCACAGTCATGATCAGGCTGACTTTGACGCTCACATCCGAGGTCTCGTAGAAGCTCCATCGGAAACCACTGATCAGGTACACCACCGGATTGAACAGCGTAACAGTGCGCCACGCCGGCGGTAACATGTCGATCGAATAAAAAGCGCCGCCGAGAAACGTCAGTGGCGTCACGATGAGCATGGGAATAAATTGCAGCTGTTCGAAGTTCTTGGCCCAAATTCCGATGATGAAACCGAACAGGCTAAAAGTCACCGCCGTGAGCACAAGAAACACGATCATCCACACGGGATGCAAAATCTTGATCGGCACGAACAACGAAGCCGTGCCGAGAATAATCAAGCCGAGAATCGTCGATTTGGTCGCCGCCGCGCCCACATAGGCAAGAACGATCTCGATGTACGAAACCGGCGCGGATAAAATCTCGTAAATCGTGCCAATGAACTTCGGAAAGTGAATGCCGAAAGAGGCGTTGAAGATGCTTTGTGTGAACAGCGATAGCATCATTAGCCCCGGCACGATAAAGGCGCCGTAAGAAACGCCGCCCACTTCATTCATCCGCGATCCGATCGCCGAGCCGAAAACGACAAAATACAGCGATGTGGTGATGACCGGTGTCACGGCGCTTTGCCAGATAGTGCGCAAGGCTCGGGCCATTTCGAACTTATAGATCGCCCACACACCGTGCTTGTTGAAGAGCAATGAATTCGTTGTCATTTACGTTCGCTTACCAGGCTCAAAAAAATATCTTCGAGCGAGCTTTGCCGGGTATTGAGGTCCTTGAACTCGATTCCAAGCTCGCTCAAGCGCTGTAACAACCTAGGAATCTCAGTATGCTCCTGGTTGGTGCTGTAGGTGTATTCCAGTTCGTGTCCCGCGCCGTTGATCGACAAACCCCACTGTCTCAGTTCGCTCGGAATGGTCACGAGCGGCTCCGGCAGGATCAGGGTGAGCTGTTTTTTACCGAGCTTTTTCATCAGCTCCGCTTTTTCCTCGACCACAATCAGTTCGCCCTTGTGAACGACCCCGATCCGATCGGCCATTTCTTCGGCTTCGTCAATGTAGTGAGTCGTGAGAATGATAGTGACGCCACTTTCACGCAACTGCTGCACCAGCAACCACATATCGCGCCGCAATTCCACGTCTACCCCGGCCGTTGGCTCGTCGAGAAACAAAATCTCGGGTTCGTGCGATAACGCTTTAGCAATCAAGACGCGGCGCTTCATCCCGCCCGAGAGTGTCATGATCTTGTCGTTGCGCTTTTCCCAAAGAGAAAGTTCGCGCAGCACCTTTTCGATATAGGCGGGATTGGGCGCGCGCCCAAACAATCCCCGACTGAAGCTTACCGTCGCCCAAACGGATTCAAAAGCATCCGTGGTGAGTTCTTGCGGCACTAGACCGATCTTCGATCTCGCGCAGCGATAATCGCGCGCGATATCGCAACCATCGACGAGAACCCTCCCGCTCGTCGGTGTAACGATACCACAAACAATGCTGATCAACGTTGTTTTGCCGGCGCCGTTGGGACCGAGCAGCGCAAATATCTCGCCTTTGCGGATTTCGAGATCGATTGGCTTCAGCGCCTGGAATCCTGAAGCGTAAGTCTTGGTCAGTTTGGAGATGGAAATGATCGGCGCCATGGCAGTTTATCCGAAAATTTCGCCACGGAGGCGCAGAGGACTGGATTAAACCGATCTCCCTGTCCTCGGCGTCTCCGTGGTTCGTCTTTTCGTGTTACAGCAAAGATACAGGAGCAGTCTGTGAAAGATATCTCTATAAATCAACTCGGTCTGTGAATTTGCCGGGGGTCTTTGGGCGAAGACAGGAACTGTTAGCATAAATTAAAGTCGCGAAATCAAATTGTTTCATGCGGCGCCGTGGACGCCTGGAGGTGAGATCATGAAATTGGGACTTCAGATACCGTCTTTTACCTGGCCCGGCGGTGCCGAGCAGATTCCTGCAACGCTGAAGCTTATCGGCCAGGCTGCGGAGGAGGCTGGTTTTGCGAGTCTATGGGTCATGGATCATTTTTTTCAGATCGAAATGCTCGGCAAACCCGACGAGCCGATGCTTGAAGGCTACAGCGCTCTTAATTTCTTGGCCAGCGTTACTCAGCGGATCCGCCTCGGCACTCTCGTAACGGGCGTGATCTATCGGTACCCAGGCATTTTGATCAAGACGGCGACCACCCTCGATGTTCTTTCCGGCGGGCGCGCATATTTCGGCGTTGGCGCCGGCTGGTATGAACACGAAGCCAAAGCCCTCGGCGTTCCTTTTCCGCCGATGAAAGAACGGTTCGAGCGGCTCGAAGAAACCGTCCAGATCGCGCTGCAGATGTGGTCCGGCAAAGTCGAAGCCTATAACGGCAAACATTACCAGTTGGCGCAAACCCTCAACGTGCCGCAGCCGATTTCCGAGCCTCATCCGGCCATCATGATCGGAGGCGTTGGCGAAAAGCGCACTCTCCCGTTGGTGGCCAAATATGCCGATGCATGCAACCTTTACGCGTTCGAAGAAACAGACGCACTGCGTGCCAAGCTCGATGTCCTGCGCCGTCATTGCGATGCCATCGGGCGGCCCTTCCAAGCGATCGAGCGCACTGCTATCGGCGCTATCGATCTCCGGGCCGGCCAGGTGAGCGCACGCGAGGCCATTGATTATTGCAGGCGAATCGGCGAAGCGGGCATTCAGCATTTCATCGTCAGTTTACCGGGAGTCGACAATATCAAGCCTATCGAGATCATGCGCAAGGAAATTATTCCCGCGGTGGCAGCACTATGATGCGTCTTGAAATCCGCAAGTGCTTTGAACGAATTGAACTGAGCCAAAGGCGGTCGAACGGCTTGAACCCCTCAGTAACAGTTGCCGTTTCGTTCGATCAAGTTAGAATCACCTCATGAAACGCTCCGGAGTCGCAGATCTACCCCTTCACGGCGGGCGGGTTCCGCAATGGCTGGCCCAACGCATGACTCGACTCGGCAGCGCCATCGCCGAAGCAATCATTCGCGACTACGGTCCTTCCACATTTCTCTCCCGACTGAGCGACCCATTCTGGTTTCAAGCGTTGGGCTCCGTGATGGGGATGGACTGGCACTCGTCGGGGATTACGACCTCGGTGATGGGAGCTCTCAAGCGCGGCCTCGCTCCGCGCGCCGGCGAGCTTGGCGTTTATATCTGCGGCGGACGCGGCAGGGTCTCACGCAATACGCCGCAGGAACTGCGCGCAATTGCCGACCGCCGCGGCTTGGACGGCGACAATCTCGTACGCGTGAGCAGGCTGACAGCTCGGATTGATAATAATGCGGTCGCAGACGGCTTCCAGATTTATCTGCATAGCTTCATTGTGACAGCTAATGGCGAATGGGCGGTCGTGCAGCAGGGCTTAAACGATTACACCGGCATGGCGCGCCGTTATCACTGGCACTCAACCAACGTTCGCGATTTCGTCACTGAGCCGCACAGCGGGATCGTCGGCGAGCATCAGGGTATCATCATGAACCTGGTTGACGCTCAGGCAAAGCCTGCGCAAACCGCCCTGCTTCAAATCAGTCGTGCAGATCCCGAGGCAACTTTGAAAGAAGCGCGTCATCTCCGACTGCCCGCACGGCATGAAGTCCGCGCGCGGGATGTCGATCTCAAGCGGCTCGGAGCTGTGCTTGCTGTGGCATACGAGCGTGATCTTCACGATTTTGCCGAGCTGCTCCTTTTGCAAAAGCTCGGTCCGCGCACGCTTCAGTCGCTCGCGTTGCTCGCGGAAGTGATTCACGGCGCTCCAAGCCGTTTCACAGATCCTGCGCGCTTTTCGTTCGCTCATGGCGGCAAGGATCGTCATCCGTTTCCAGTGCCGCTGAAAATCTACGATGAGTCGTTCGACTGCCTCCGAAGCTCGCTCGATCAGGCAAAGCTCGGCGACCGTGACAAGCTCGAGGGCTTTCGCCGTCTGAATCAATTCGTTGCTGCCATCGAGACCGAGCTCGAACCTCAAGCCGATTTCGATGCGGTGATTCGCCACGAACAAGCGATCTCTCCATCCCTTGACGGCCGTTCCGTCTTTGACCGCCCTAAACAGTTGTCGCTTTTTTGATTTGCCGCTCCGGGCCGCCCTCGGCAGCCGATTAAAACCAAATCCCCTTAAATCCTCCTTTGTCAAAGGGGATTTTGTTTTATCCCTCTTCACAAAGAGGGGTTGGAGAGATTTTTGGTTCTGGTTTTCATGGAGCAGAATAATGCAGACACAGAGATCCTTTTCCGCAACTCGCCCGCAAATATGTTAATTTACCGACGTCGATGCAAAAATCTGATCTGCCTATCTTTGAAATCGAGCAGTCACTCCGCGAAACACTGCGGACGCGAAAACGCCTGATGCTGACTGCGCCTACCGGCTCGGGAAAATCGACACAGGTGCCGCAAATGCTGCTGGACGGCGGACTGCTCGGCGACGCGCAGGTCATGATATTGCAACCGCGGCGACTGCCGACCCGCATCCTCGCGAGCTGGGTGGCGCGAGCTCGAAACGTAAAGCTTGGCGGTGAAGTTGGTTACCAGATGCGCTTCGATAGCGTGATCTCCGACTCAACTCGCATCTGCTATGTTACAGAAGGCGTGCTGTTGCGCCGGATGCTCGATCGTCCGGAGTTGCACGGCGTGAGCGCGATCATTTTCGACGAATTTCATGAGCGCCACCTCTACGGCGACATCACGCTCGCGCGCGCTCTTGAAATTCAGCAAACATCGCGGCCCGACCTCATCATCATTGTCATGTCGGCGACCCTGGACGTTGCCGGTGTGGAGAAATATCTCCAGCCGTGCTCCGTACTCTCGTCAGAAGGACGTGCCCATAGCGTCAGCATCGGATATCTCTCTGAACCCGCCGGCGATACGCCCGTCTGGAGTCTAGCGGTCAAAGAGCTTCGCCGCGTGCTCCCTCAACACCTGGAAGGCGACGTTCTCATCTTTATGCCTGGAATTTACGAGATCGCGCGTACCGTGCGCGAGGCTTCAGCCGCTCTCGGCACGCAATTCGCCGTTTTTCCGCTGCACGGCGAGCTCACGCCGAAGGATCAGGACGCCGCCCTCGCCCGCTATGATCGACGCAAGATCGTGGTCGCCACCAATGTCGCCGAAACTTCGCTCACGATTGACGGCGTGCGTCTCGTGATCGACAGCGGTCTCGCGCGAATTCCCCGTCACGATCCGTACCGCGGCATCAACACTTTGCTGATCGAAAAAATCAGCCGAGCCGCGGTCGATCAGCGCGCCGGACGGGCCGGACGCACCGCTCCCGGCCACTGCTTGCGTCTTTGGACCGCGCACGAGCACCAGGCGCGAGCCGCGCAGGAAATTCCGGAAGTAAAGCGCCTCGACCTGGCCGAAGTGATTCTCACGCTCAAAGCGAGCGGCGTCAAAGATGTCGAGACATTCCACTGGCTCGAGAGACCTGACACCAATGCCCTCGAACGCGCCGAAACGGTGCTGATCGATCTCGGCGCCGTCGATCCGAACACCGGCGCAATCACGAATCTAGGGCGCCGCATGTTACGATTTCCTTTGCATCCGCGCTACGCGCGCATGTTGCTCGGGGCTCGACAATATGGCTGCGTCCGTGCCGTCGCTTTGATCGCCGCGCTGACGCAAGGTCGCGAATTATTGCGCCGGCAAGAAAAGCAACACCGTAATTCGCGTGAAGAACTGATTGGCGCCGAGAGCGAGTCGGACTTTTTCGTGCTCATGCGCGCCTGGCAAGAAGCCGAGCGGAGCGGTTACAGCAACGAGGCCTGCCGACGGCTCGGGGTGAATCCGCAGGCCGCGCGTCAAGTGGAGTCAGTATTCAAGCAATTTTTGCAGATTTCCACCGAGGAAGGCTTGGCTATACAGGAGACGCCCCTCATGCGCGAAGCGGTCCAGCGTTGTGTGCTCGTCGGCTTCTCCGATCACCTCGCGCGACGATTGAACGGCTCTTCACGTTGCGAGTTGGTCCACCGCCGTCGCGGGACCCTGGCGCGGGAGAGCGTCGTTGCGGGGCCGCTTTTCGTCGCGTCTGAAATTCGGGAAGTGGAAACCATGCGAGGCAGAGAACGGAATCTGAATGTCGTGCTGAATCTCGCAACGGCTGTTAAACAAGAGTGGCTGCGCGAACTTTTCCCGGCTGAGTTCCGCGAAACCAAGAGCCTGCTTTACGATGCGGCATTAAAGCGCGTGATATCTCGCTCAGAGACTCGCTTTCGCGATCTCGTTCTGCAAGAGAAGCTCACCGAAAACGTTCCGCTGGATGAAGCCGCGGCGATTCTGACCCGCGAAGTTTTGGCTGGACGATTGACTCTCGAGAACTGGAACGACGCCGTCGAGCACTGGATTCTGCGGGTCAACCGGCTGCGCGAATGGATGCCGGATCTCGACCTGCCGATCATTGGTGATAACGAGCGGGCAATTATAATCGAGCACATTTGCCATGGCGCGGCGAGCTACAACGAGATCAAGCATCGACCGGTTCTGCCGCTGATTAAGTCCTGGCTATCTCATCAGCAGCAAAACTGGATCGACGAATACGCCCCGGAGCGCATTCAGCTCCCCAGCGGAAGAATGGTAAGGGTCGTTTATGCCGCCGACGCGCCGCCGCTCATCGCCGCGCGCATCCAGGATTTGTACGGCATCAAAGAAGGGCTATGGATCGCTAACCGTCGTGTTCCGGTGCGGATTCAGGTGCTCGCGCCAAGCAACCGCCCGGTTCAGGTCACCGATAATCTGTCGCTCTTCTGGCGCGAAACCTATCCCAAGCTCAAAACGCAATTGCAGCGGCGCTATCCGAAACACGAATGGCGCTGAATGAGCGAGCTTACACAGAGGGCGAATCAACCACAGGCGTTTGTGAAATCGCTCAGGGAAGTAAACAACCGCAAAGCCAGAGCATGTCATTTCGACCAGGGGGAGAAATCTTTCTTAACTGAAATCTTGAAGCTCGCAGGAATTTTATTGAGCATCGGCGCGCAGCTACTTGTCCGGTTTACCGAAAATCTCGTTGAATAACTTATCGGCGGGGCGTCGGTCCGCGTTGCTGTCATCATCGGCGTCGAAATATTCGACGCCTTCTTTCCGCTGAATTTCCTCGGGCAGGTTGTTCTTCGGAATGTCAATGCGCAACGAGTTGGAACCGGTGCGCGGCCGCCCCTTGCGTCCCTTCTGAACTTCCGTTTGTCCTTCGCGTGACAGCAGCCAGTTGACGAAAATCTTGGCGGCATTCGGATGCGGCGCGTTTTGTAGCAAGCTCAGAGTTCCGCCCGAAGAGCTTAGAGTGCCGCCTTCCTTTAGATTCAGAATTTGGCCGACCGGCAAGCCATGTTCCATTGCTTTGTCCATCTCATCGGAGACGCACGGAATACAGAGTGAAAACTTTCCGGTCGCGAGCCAGTCGATGGGCTGACGGTAATCCCGTGTAATCGACACTTCCATTTCGCCGTAAAGCTTTTTGATAAATTCGGGCCCCAGCTTGGCATGGTAGTAGAAGAACAACACGGGATTGTCCATGCCGCGCAGGCGCGGATCCACGGCGACGATCTTGTTTTTCCATTTGGGCTGCACCAGATCCCAGTACGAGCTGAACTCGCGCGGGTTGACAAGTTTGGAATTGTAATTGATCTCGACTCCGCCGGCATTGCCGATATAGACAAAAATATACTTGTTTTCCGGATCGACGTATTTATGCTTGCCGCGCCACCATCTGCTCTCATCCAATACCTCGGGCAGCAGCAGAATCGGCTTGATCGGCTCGAGGAGCTTGCCGACATAAAGCGTGCTGAACGCGGTTCCCTTGCCGCCGGCGAAGAGATCCGCGATGCGCTTATCCGCACGGCGCTCGGCTACCAGCCGCGGGCCGAGATCATTGCCTCGGCCGCGGAGCTGGCTGACTTTGATTTTCGGGTACGCCCGCTCAAAAGCACGAACCGTCTCCTCAGTGAGAGGTCCATTTTCAAAGATATAAATGCTGACAATAGTTTCCTTCTCAGCCGCCGCAACCGTTTGTTTCCACTCGGCGCGCCAGTCCGGCTTCGCCTCCGCAGCGAAGCTGGCAGCACCATACCACAAGAGTAAAAACAGCAATGCCGATATTTTTGCACTCATCATCGTTTTCGCGCGATTCAGCGCCGCCTACTCTAGAAGCGCTGGCGTGTGACTGTCAACATGCTCACGCTGATTCGCGCTCTTTGATACTTCGCCAGGTTGATTTCGCTTCGCTTCCTTTTCACACTGAATGAGTCCGGGTTCGATTATTTTACTTGAGGTGTCCGATGAAGCTCTATTTCAATCCGCAGAGCCGTGCCGTCATCGCCAAATGGATGCTCGATGAGTGCGGCGTGCCGTACGAAATCGTGCCGATCGAGTTTACCAAGCGCGAGCATAAAACACCGGAGTTTCTCAAGATCAATCCCGCGGGAAAGCTCCCCGCGTTGCTCGACGGTGACGTCAAGGTATTCGAAAGCGCGGCAATCTGTTTGTACCTTGCCGATAAATTTCCTGAAGCGAATCTCGCGCCCAAAATCACCGCACCCAAAAGAGGTCGCTATCTTTCATTGATGGTTTACTCGAGTTCGCAGCTCGAGCCCGCTATGGGGGACGCGCTGTTGAACGTTCAGACGTTGCCGCAGCGCGGCTGGAGCGAATTCGAAGTCGTGAAAGACATGATCGAAGGCGAACTCGGTGACGGACCGTATCTGTTCGGCGATTGGTTTACGGCTGCCGATGTGATGATCGGTTCGATGTTTATCTGGCAGCGGATCTGGGGCAAGCCGTCAGGCCGGCCGAAACTAGAAGCGTATGTCGATCGACTTCTCGCTCGCCCCAAAGCAATGAAGCTCGGCAAGTGATTCGGGACGACAAATTCCGCGGTTGGTTCTTATTGCCAAGCTCAAGGTTTTTTAGAGTTTTAGTCTAGTGTGGCGGAACCGAAGTACATTCAATAAATATCGGTGTTCTGCGTCATACCGGCTCTTCGGCTTGATGTCCTGAAAGCGGCTCCCTCGTTCGTCGTATTGATGGAGAAGCAGCACACAGTGGCTCGACAAAGCCCAAAGAAAGGGAGTTGGAAAATGAAAATAAAGCTTTACGAGTTCGGGCCGACCCGAGCGATTCGGGTGCGCTGGACCTTGCAGGAACTCGGTGTTGATTTCGAGCCTATCCGAGTCAACCTTTTGGCCGGTGAGCACCGCCGACCCGAGTTCCTTAAGATCAACCCGGCCGGGAAGTTACCGGTCCTTGTGGACGGCGATTTAGTGCTCACCGAATCGGTGGCGATCGTGCTTTATCTTGCGGAAAAATATCCCGAGAGGAATCTGCTGCCCGTCGGTATCGAAGCGCGCGCACAGGTTAATCGCTGGCTCCTGTTTGCTGCGACCGAATTGGAACAGCCGCTATGGCGCATTTCGCGTCATACAGCACTGTATCCCGAAGAGGAGCGACTGCCCAAAGACGTGAGCCTTGCCGGCCGTGACTTCAAAGAAATGGCAAGCGTGCTGGAAAAGCACATGCAAGGACGTCGGTTCATCGCCGCGGATAGCGTGACAGTCGCTGATTTCGTGACAGCCTACACGCTCGATTGGAGCAACGAGGCTAAATTGCTCGCCGATTTCCCGCAGCTCGTGGCTTACATGGAGCGGATGTATGCGCGTCCGCATGCGCCGCCGCGTATCGCTCAAGCCTTCGCGGCAATTTCATCGGAAAACAATTCTACTGTCCGGGGAGCATAACTACCGAAACCGGACGGCAATTGCTCCTGAGCACGTAGCCATGCCCCTTCGCGAAAAACTATGCTCCGAAAGAGAACCTTATGGGATCCACCCGCCGAATCGTGACGTTCAACTGGATGACGGCAAACGGATATTTCGCCGCAGCCGACGGCAACTTGGACTGGGTCGTGCCCGACGAAGAGCAGGCCAAGGCGGCCGCGGCCGGCATTCCGCTTTTCGATACGATGCTGTTCGGCCGCCGCACCTACGAGCTCTTCGAGAAATTCTGGAGCCGCGTCGATGACGGCTCTGCGACTGCGCCGGACCCGCACCATCGTGGAGAACGAACCAAGGAACACCACGCCATTGCCAAATGGTTAAACGAATCGAGCAAAGTGGTTTTCTCGAAGAGCCTGAAGAAGGCGACCTGGAAAAATTCCCGCATCGCTCGCGAACTCGATCCGCGGGAGATCGGGAACATGAAACGCCAGCCCGGGAAAGATATGATGATCTTCGGCAGCAGCTCCATCGTCTCTCAGCTCACCGAGCACGGGTTAATCGACGAATATCAATTCGTCCTCTGCCCGGTTTTCCTCGGCAGCGGCCGGCCGCTGCTCACCGGCGTCTCGAAAAACTCGAAGCTGGAGCTCGTCGAGGCGAAGCCCTATCTATCGGGCGACGTTCTGCTTCGCTACCGGCGGTCAAACTAGACAAGGGCGTTGTCTCTGTATTGCAATTTTCGAAATTTCCGGAACGTGCTAGCGAAGCTGTCCGCAAGAAACTACCATCTGCCCTAGACTCTCCGTAGCCGTTCGGCAATCGGTCGCATTGGCGCTCGTCAAACCGCTGCCGCCAACAATTATCGCGCTCAAGCTTTCTTTCGAGCTTTTCATTTCAACCGCACGCGATAGTCGCTTGACATTCGAATTACCGGCTCAATATGCTCTGCTGCTAACTGGTCGTTTCATATTCAGCAAACGATAAGCGCTTCGCGCTAATGGATCTTTCGTCGAGGGAGCGTGCCACATGAGATTACTTCGGCTTGGGGTTACTTCGAGCGTCATCGTCTCGGTACTGGTCCTTTCGTCTTTGCCCACTGAATCCCAGGAAAAAGTGAAATTTCCGATTGCTGCGTCCAGTAAGACTCTCGGGTATGGGCCTCTTTGGGTCGCCTGGAAGCAAGGCTTCTTCGAGCAGCAGGGTCTGGATGCGCAGGTGATTCTCCTCCGTGGAACGCCGCCGTCGGTTCAAGCGCTGGTCGCCGGCTCCGTTTACGTTGGCGGCGCGACGCCGGATGCGGTGATGGATGTAAGCGAGCGCGGTATCGACCTGGTGATGGTAGTAGGCCTCATCAACGGTCTCTCTCACGCGATTATGGGCGGAAAAAATTATAAGCATTATGAAGATCTGCGCGGTGCCACGATTGGCGGTCAGAGCCTGACCTCGGGCATCACGTTCCCCTTGAGGCAGGTGTTAAAATCCAAGGGATTAGAGTATCCGCGCGATTACAAGCTGGTCAACGTCGGCGGCACCGCCGATCTCTTCGCGGCACTCTCGAGCGGCCAGATCGCAGCAGCACCGCTCGCCATACCGCTTAATTTTGCGGCTGAAGAAGCGGGATTCAACGTCATCGGCTGGTATCGAGACGTATTGCCGAATTATCAGCTCACCGCAATGACGGTGCGGCGCTCGTGGGCGGAAGCCAACCGGCCTCTGTTGATTCGTTTCGTCAAGGGCATGGCTCTGGCGATGCGTTGGGTCTTCGACAATAAGGAGCCGGCGATCGATTTTCTTACCAAGGAAATGAAGCTCAAACCGGCGCACGCCCGCAAGGGATGGGAATACTATACAGCAAATCGAATTTGGTACCCGGACGCGGATGTCAATATCGACGGCGTCAAAACTCTCATACAAATTTACGGCGAGCAGGGCCAGCTCAAGGGAGCCCTGCCAACTCCTGCAAAATATGTGGATCAGAGTTATTTGAAGGAAGCGTTAAAGGAACTGAGCAACAGATGAATTGCGATCGCGGATTGACTGGGCAGCAACACTGCCACGCCTCGGTCCGCCTCACAGGCGATGAATTCTGAATTGGCACACGCTTGCACATTGACACCGTACGGAATCGGAGACCCTCGCTAAGCTAACGACTGAATCGTTGGCAGTCTGGGCCGCTACTCAGCGTTGCGCCAGAAGGCACTTCGATAGAATTTTGCGCGGACCGAGCTTCACCTATAACCACGCAAGAGAATCAGACGCGAGCGGTCGCCCCTGCTAACGTCCCAAACGTTCGAGCTGTTCGAGGTGATCGGTTTCCGATGCCAGTATATTCTCGAGTCGAATGGCCAGACCTTTGTCGCCGAACTCCGCCGCCTGATCGATCCGCTTCGCATAATTACCGATGATCTTCCGCTCGGCCGCGATATTCTGCTGCAGAAGGTCTCGGGCAGCGCTGACTTCTGCAGGCATCGATGGCCGAATACGCACTTCGCCGCCCAAGGCGACGATTTTGTCGGCGAGAAACGTCGCGTGATCGAGCTCGCTGGGAAGTTCCTTCTTTAATAACTCGCGGAGTTCATGGCCCAGCATGCCGCGGCCGGCGGCGGCGTGATAAACGCTTCTCAATAGCGCTTCGAGCTCGAGATTGAGATCTTCATTGAGTCCGTTAATGAGATCTTCACGGCTCATCGTCACGGAATGCCCTACCACATGTCGCACCGGGACTTTAAAGCGCCGCTCGATGCGGCGCGGCTGATCTAAAGCCACCCAGCGCGATCGCTGTAGCGGCAATGTGGAGATAATGATGCCGTCATAGGTTTCCTGGTGATTTTCCAGTTCGTTCTCGATCGCCTTCACCGGCGAGGCATCGCCCACTTCCGTGCGCGCGACTTTCGCGCCCACTCCCATGAGATGATCTCTTGCGGCTTGCGCGGTGCGCTCGGCGATGGTTTCATTGTCCCCCTCCTGCCAATCGAGAAGATCTTCCACCGGCGTCGCGGGAACGAGCAAGACGAATTCGGTATTGGCATCCTTGGCGATGATCTCGCGAATGACGCTGGTCAGCTCCGGACTCGCGGCGGTTTGGTTGGCCAAGATCAGATAGCGTGGCATAACACACCTCCCGAGGATTTGTGAATTGAGAAACAAAAAATAGGCTGAACCACACTGCGAATACAAGAGTTTCAGGCGATCTTGTATCTCCAGGTTTTCTTGTGTGGTGAAACTCGTTGCCGAAGCCCGTTTGCCACGAGAATAGTCGAGCCGCGCAAAACTCGATTATCCGGAGTTCAACGAAACAATCAAGCGTCGTGTCAAATAAGGCCCTCAAACTCCCAATTACTCGCTTTCTCATAGTTGAGTTGCTTGCCACTCAAATTTGCCGCTTTTGCGACCGCTGGATGATTTTCCAAGAATATTGGATCCAATGGCGGCATAACGTTTGCCAGGCTCTATCACAGAAGCAACGCCTCATGAACTACTCGCTACGGATTGCCGTCGTGGTCTTGTTGCTCACTACTGTGGGCTGCTCGCAGTTGGGTGACTCGCAACCGCTCACCACGCGAGAAAAAGCAGCAGGCGTCGGCACAGTTGTAGGAGCGGGTGTAGGCGCAGGAATTGGCAGCCTGTGGGGATATGCCGCCACCGGTGGCGGAGTTGGCGCGGCTCTTGGACTAATCACAGGGGTACTAGTCGGTGACCATTTTCAGGAGCTCGAGAACAAGCGTAGCGATCTGGACCGGCGCATCCAAGAATGCGAGCGCGAATTGCAGCGCCTGTGCGACGAACTGGAAAAACTGAAACACCCACCGGACGAACAATAACAGCTGATGACTCGTGCCTCTTTTGATCCTGCATCTTCATGTTTCCGGAATTCCGAAAGGTAATACGAGCGGCTTATTCTTGACTCGATAACCCGGTGCGATGTAGCGTGTTTCCTGCTTCAGACACTGATTTGCCGAAAAAATCTCATGGCAAAAATAGAAATTGAAAGGACAGCTATGAAGCAACAAGTCTTTCTTCTGGCGGCACTGGCGGCGCTGGGAATTGTCAGCGGCAACAGCGGCCAGAGTATGGGCGCCGAAGGCGCTCAGGCTAATCCCGCCACGAGCTTTTTTGTGACG
>JBIOXP010000332.1:0-4718 GCA_044869705.1 Binatia bacterium
CAGATAGAAAGGAGGCAGCAATGCCGAGCGAAAGAAAAATAGAAGGTATTTTGATGCCCATGCCGGCTGCTTTCAAACGGGACGGAGCTATCGATTACAAAGGCACAGATGCGATCATCGATTTTTACTTGGATGCCGGTGTGCATGGTTTTTTTCCGCTCGGCACCCACGGCCAAGGCATGGTCATGGAAATCGATGAACGGAAAAAAGTCGCGGAGCAAATTGTGCACCGCGTCAAGGGCCGTGTGCCGATAGTGATGCATATCGGGACCGCCAACACATTGTCCTCTATCGATCTCGCCAAGCATGCCGTCAGCCTCGGTGTCGATGCGGTCGCCGTTGTGCCGCCTTACTATTATCCGCATGACGACTGGGAAGTTTATGCGCACTATAAGGCGATTGCCCGCGCCGTACCCGGCACGCCGATGTTCATCTACGACAACACCGAAACGACCTGGGTTGAAATCACGCCGGCGAAAGCGAACAAGATCCTTGAGGAGATCGCGCCCAATCCTCTCGCCGGCATCAAAGTTTCTTTCATCCCCTACGACAAACTCTTGGGATACGTTTACCAATTGCCGAAATCGGTCGGAGTTTTTCCCGGTGGTATTTTTAATCTTTACACCGGCTACTCGGTCGGCGTGCGCGGCGCCATTCATCCGCCTTCGACCCCCTTTCCTGAGGCCTGCGTGAAAATGTACGAAGCTCTCAAAACGGGTGATTTGAAGGGAGCCCAAAAAGAGCACGATCTCTTAACGCGCCTGATGCAGGTGGTCGGAAAATATCTCCGCACACACGGCCGCGGCGTATTCTGCGAGTTGATGAAACTGCGCGGCTTGCCGGTGGAGCGTTTTCCGCGTTGGGAAACGCCGCCATTCACCGAGAAAGACCGCGCCGATTTGAAAAACGGCTTGGAACAAGCCGGTTTTCAACTATAGAGAGCACCTCGTAATCGGCAGAGACTGTCATGCTGAGCGCAGCGAAGCATCTCTGTGTCATTACTGCATAGATCCTTCGGCAGAGCCTCAGGATGACAATGAACACAGTTTCGAAGCTGGAGTACCGGCGACTAGCATGAATCAGCAACCACTGACTTTGGAAATCGGCAAAAAGCTCTCGGCCGCTGAAGCAAAAGCTTTTACCGATGAGATCAAACACCGCATGTACGCGCTGTGGAATGAAAAGATCTTTGGCGGCGAGTTCATGCGCGATCTGGAATTGGGGCGGTTACCGTTCAAGACGATCCAGCTTTTTTGGCAAAACTGGTACAGCTACCCCGTGGAAGTCAACAATTTCCACCTGATTATCTATCAGCGCCATCAGGGCATCTTCGCGCGGCATCGCGATCTCCTGGCGCCCTACGTCGGTAAAATAAGCGATGAATTGGTGAACCCGACTATCCCGGGACACATCGAGGTTCTGATCAAGCAGGGCGAAGCTTTTGGTGTGACGATCAAGGAGATGATCAACTGCCCGGTTTATCCGGAGTGCCGCGCGCTTACGGAATTTGCCCGCGGCCGGGTTTACGAAGGCAGTATGATCGAATGGTGGGCGCGTTCGCTCAACGAAGAGATGTTCGGTCATTGGGCGCGACGTTGGCGTGAAGCACTGCTCGCGAAATATAGAATCAAAGAGGCTGACCTGCATTATTTCCAGGTGCATGAAGAAGCCGATCTGCACGAGCATCTCGACGGATTGATGGCACACGGTCAGGTCGCGCGCATGATCTTCGAGCGCTTGCTGCAGGACGGCAACACCTGGTATCGGCCCGGCTGGGGTCCGGAGTATTGCTGTTTGACCAACGCAGAGTATGTCGCGCTCTTCCACGACGGCATTTACAGACATTCACGCGCTTTAGGACATTTTTAGCCGGCTCTACTCACCACGAGAACACGAAGCTCACGAAGCAAGAAGAAATTATATAATCTTGTTCGTGTCCTTGGTGCGCTTCGTGGTTCCAACGTCGTCACGAAGTAGGTACAACATGCCATACAACGATTTGCGCGAGTTTATAGACGCCGCCCGGGGACTCGGACAGGTGAAGGAAATCCACGGTGCCGATTGGAATCTGGAGATCGGCGCGCTCACCGAGTTGTTCGCGTTCAAAGAGCCATCGCCGATGGTCTTGTTCGATCAGATTCCCGGCTATCCAAAAAATTTCCGTGTCGTGTCGAACATCGTCAGCAATCCCACTCGTTCCGGACTCACCGTTGGGATGACAGCCGACGCTACTCCGATCGAGCTCGTCGCTCGCTGGCGACAATTGCTCAAGGGGGTCAAACCGCTTCCGCCTCGGATCGTTTCGAACGGGCCCATTCTGGAAAACGTGAAAACCGGCGCCGATATCGATATGACGATTTTTCCCGCGCCCCACTGGCACGAACTGGACGGTGGCCGCTATATCGGCACTGCCGATTGCGTAATCACCGGCGAGCCCGAGGAGGGCGGTTGGGTGAATATCGGCATCTACCGCGTGCAAGTGCACAACAAAAATACTCTCGGCCTCTATGTTTCCCCCGGCCATCACGCGCGCATCATGCGCGAGAAATACTGGGAGAAAGGTCGAAGCTGTCCGGTGGTGGTCACCTTCGGCCAAGATCCATTGTTGTTTCTGGTGGCCGGACAGTCGCTGCCGTACGGCGTGTCGGAACTGGATTACTGCGGCGGGCTCCGCGGCGTGCCTGTGGACGTTATCCGCGGCGAGGCGACCGGCCTGCCGATTCCGGCCAGCGCCGAGATCGCCATCGAGGGGGAAGTGCCGCCGCCAAAGGAACAAGTGCACGTCGAGGGCCCGTTCGGCGAATGGCCCGGCTATTATGCGCATGGCGCTGCGGACGAGCCGGTAATCCGGGTAAAAAAACTCTACTACCGCAATGATCCGATCATCGCGGGCGCGCCACCGCTGAAGCCGCCGTTTATTACGTTCGGCGTGCCGATCGGCGCCGCGGCAATTTGGAACTATTTAGAAAAGGCCGATGTTCCGGACATCACGGGCGTATGGTGTTATGTCGGCGGTTCCGCGGCAGCGGGAGGTGCGCCATTCATTATCGTCTCGTTGAAGCAGCGCTATCATGGTCACGCGCAGCAGGCGGGCATCGCCGCGCTCGGCTCGCGCGCCGGGAATTACCACGGCAGGTTCGTGATCGTCGTTGACGAGGATATCGATCCATCTGACATGAAAGAAGTCATTTGGGCGGTAGCGACGCGCTGCGATCCGAAGACCGCGATCAGCATCATTGATGGCTGCTGGAGCACACCTCTCGATCCGGCTATGCACCCCGACCAGCGGAACGCCGGAAACTTCGTTAATAGCCGGGCAGTCCTGAACGCCTGCCGCCCCTATGCCTGGCGCGACCGGTTCCCGCCAGTAAACGCCCTCAGCCCGGAGCTAAAGAACAAAATCGTTCAGAAATGGAAAAGCGAACTCGCGTAGTGTTTGATTGAGATTGGGGGCGACCGCGGTCGTGCGCCGTTGGCAGCGATTTATTGCGCCGGTTTCGGCTCTGCTTTGCTCGGTGGCGCTTTAGCTTCGGGCGCGGCTGGCGGCGAGGCGAAACCGACGCCCTGCTTTTGCAGCTCTTCCATGACCATCTTGGCGCCGGCGTGTCCCTGGTCCGCCAATTGACCGGTCTTCGTGACCAGGTTTCTGAACTGCGTTTGCACTTTCTGCGCTTCCTGAATCGCCGCTTCCTGGCTGCTTTTTACCTGGCCGAGATTACCTCTTTCGGAAATCAGCTGGACTGTTTGAAAACCAAAATAGACCGTGAGAGCCGCCAGGGTAATGATGAACGGCACATTGGACCAGGTCTTTTCAACCTGGACCTCTTCGTCAATCTCTTCTGATTCAATTATCGATGGATCCGTGTCTTCAGCCATTGTCGGTTATTTCTTTTGCGGCGCGGCTTCCGTTTCGTTGCCGACATTGACGCCGCTATCCGCCAGAAGCTTCTTGAGTTGCGCATCGTTGGTTTTGACTGCCATGCTTGCGAGCACCGTGACGAGTTGGCGATTGAGCGCTTCGAGCTGAATCGTCTGAGCAATTTCCTGTTGCCGCTCGGTTACTTCAGCCTGCACGGACTGATTTCCCAGACCAATCAAAATATTCAACAAGACCAGAACCAAAACCAGGACCGACCAGACGGTCATGAAAATCTTTGTTTTTTTGCTCATCGGAGTGTCTTAGCGGCGCAGCATGCTGCACGCTACGAAACAGCGTTGTTTAGTACGTATTTGCCCCGCGATCAATAGATAATGCTGCCCAAGCGTTCCCAGCGCACCCACCGGTCGGTACCGTCCCAGGACCAGTAGATCAAAAAGGCCTTACCGCGCACATCGTCGAGATTGACAAAACCCCAGAACCGACTGTCGTAGCTCCGGTCGCGGTTGTCGCCCATGACAAAGATGTGCCTCTGGGGCACCACCTTGGGTCCGTAATCGTCGCCGCTCCCGACTGCGCCCGCCTGAGGATCATACCCAGCGAAGTGCGCGTGCGGATCATCGATCTGTTTGCCGTTGATGAATACTTTCTTGTTACGAATTTCCACCGTGTCGCCGGCGACTCCGATCACCCGTTTGATAAAATCTTTCGAGCGGTCTTCCGGATAGATAAAAACCACCACATCGCCTCGTTGCACGTTGGCGTACTGCACCAGATAGTGCTCGAGGAACGGCATGCGCACGCCATAGGATAGCTTATTGACCAGAATATGATCGCCAAT
>JBIOXP010000333.1:0-12157 GCA_044869705.1 Binatia bacterium
ATGGTCGGGTTGCCTGGGATGTGCTTACCGAAATGTCTAGCAATGGTGCGCGAGTAGGTGTCATATCCACCTCCCGCCGCGGCGCCGACGATAATTCTGATGGTCTTACCTCTGTAGAAACCGTCCTGAGCAAGAACGGAGGACTGAGTTACGAGCAAAAACACCGCAGTACTTAATAATTGGCAAATCGACCGTGTCATCACGCCTCCAGTGAATTGTGAGATCAGTCAAGAACGAGCCTTCCGGGCTGTTCACTCATTATTATGTTGGGCAAGTACACGCAAGCCGCTCAGCAGAGTGAATTCTTGTCGGTGCTATGGTAAGCAGTGTCTCTCATGCTCGATGTCAGCGCCAATCATCGAAGAATAGTCGACTCTATCGTCCGTGCAGCGACGAAGAGCCGGCGCGATGCCGGAGAGGTGAAGCTGCTGGCGGCGAGCAAATCACAAAGTGTTGAGTTGATTCGCGCAGCAGTGGGCGCGGGCATTGTGTTAATCGGCGAAAATTATGTTCAGGAAGCTGCTCGGAAAAAACCGCTGATCACGGACCCGCTTGAATGGCACATGATTGGGCATCTGCAGCGGAATAAAGTAAAGCTTGCGGTGGAACTCTTTGATGTTTTCGAATCGCTGGATAATGTCGCCTTGGCTCGAGAACTGGACAAAGAGGGGCAGAAGCGAAACAAGACCATCCGCGTGTTTGTCGAGGTGAATCTGGCCGAGGAACAAAGCAAAACTGGAGTCGGTGAGGACAAGGCGGCATCTTTGGTGAGACAAATTGTCAGTCTCTCGAACCTTCACGTCGAAGGACTCATGAGCGTGCCGCCGTACAAGGAGAATCCCGAAGCAGCGCGGCCGTATTTTCGGAGACTCCGTCAGCTGCGAGAAAAACTAACGGAGATTCAAGCTCCGAATCTCGAGCTGCGGGAACTCTCGATGGGCATGAGCCACGATTATGCTGTCGCTGTCGAAGAGGGTGCAACCATTGTACGGATCGGAACCGCACTGTTTGGCCCTCGACGCAATTGATATATGTTCATCGTGACCAATTTGTTGTTCGCGCTCGCGCAGGTGCTTGACTATGTTTTGTGGGCCTACCTCTGGATCTTAGTGGGGCGATTCATTATTTCGCTTGTGAACGCTGATTATGGCAATCCAATCGTAAGATTTGTTTATGCCGCCACGGAACCGGTGCTTGAGCGTGTACGCGAAAGAATGCCTGTTTTTGCTGGAGGCTGGGATCTCTCGCCAGTGGTCGTCTGGGTCGCCATTGTCTTTGTGCAGCGGTTTCTGGTCCGCTCGCTGTATGACTTGGCTTATTCTATTCGATAGAGCGGCAATATTCCCCCTTGGCGATAACTCAGCTACGTGGCGTCGTTGCCGCGTGGCTCCGAAGCCGTTATGGTTGATTTTTTGAGGGCCGCCGCTTCTCAGCAGAGCTGGAATCGGACCAGTTTCGCGGCAAAGTATAGGCGGATCTCGCCCGTCAAAGGGCTTCTAAAAAAAGTATTCTAAGCAAGAGTTTGGAGAATCACTTATGAAGATCTTTCTTGCTGGCAATTGGATAGACAAACCAAAAAAGATCGAGGTCAGAAATCCATTCGATAACGCGGTATTCGAAACGGTACCGCGCGCCGATGCCGGAGACTTGGAAAAAGCGCTTGCGTACGCAGAGCGGGGCGCCAGGGTCACGGCGAAACTTTCCAGCTATGAGCGCTGGAAAATTTTACGCAAAGCGGCGGACATGATCGCCGCACGGAACGAGGAGCTTGGAAAGCTTATTTCTCAAGAAGAAGGGAAAATTATCGCTGAGGGGCGGGGAGAAGCCAATCGCGCCGTCGAAACAATGATGGGATCGGCGGAAGAGGCGAAGCGGTTGCAGGGCGAGACTGTTCCTTTGGACGCCGATCCTACTGGCGGAAAAAAATTTGGCTTTACTCTGCGTGTTCCTTGCGGCGTGGTCGCTGCCATTGCGCCTTTTAACTTTCCATTGAACCTGGTTGCGCACAAAGTCGGACCGGCGCTGGCCGCCGGCAATTCGGTCATTGTAAAACCCGCATCCGATACGCCGCTCTCGGCCCTGAAGCTTACGGAAATTCTTCTCGAAGCCGGACTTCCTGCCGAAGGCATCCAGTGCATCACCGGATCCGGCGGCGAAATCGGCGATGCCTTGGTTGCCGACCGGCGCGTACGCAAAGTGACGTTTACCGGGAGCAGAGAGATAGGCGAGCGGATCTGCCAAAGGGCTGGAATCAAGAAAGTGACTATGGAGCTTGGTTCCAATAGCCCAGTGATCATCATGCCGGATGCCGATCTGGAAAAGGTCGCGACAGTGTTGGCGATGACCGGCTACGGTAATGCGGGTCAAACCTGTATTTCGACCCAGCGTGTGCTTGCTGCAAACAAGGTTTATGGCGACTTGTTGTCCGTCATCAAGCCGAAGGTCGAAGCGCTGACCACCGGCAACCCACTGGATGAAAAATCCAAGGTCGGGCCCATGGTCAAGGAGAGCGAAGCGGTTCGAGTTGACGAGTGGATCAACGAAGCCGTGGCGAGCGGCGCCCGGTTGGTGGCTGGGGGTGGACGCCGAGGCGCAATCTATATGCCCGCGGTTGTCGCGGACGTAAAGCCCAACATGCGGATCTCGCGTGATGAACTATTCGGGCCCGCGGTCGCAGTTACACCGTTTGACGAGATCGATGAAGCAATCAGTCTCGCAAATGACAGTGTGTACGGTCTTGCGGCGGGGATTTTCACCGACAATGTGGAATGGGCGATGAAATTTGCGCGCGAAGCCGAAGCCGGTAACTTGCACGTTAACTGGGGATCTCAGTGGCGCGTCGATTTGATGCCTTACGGCGGACTCAAGGATTCAGGATTCGGCAAAGAGGGTCCAAAATATGCGGTGCAGGAGATGAGCGAGCTTAAAATGGTCGTGTTTCATTTGAATAGTTGACGTAGCAGCCGCCAAGTGAATACCGGAAGAACGACAATATGAGAACCGACGGGAGAAAACCGGCGCAGCTAAGGCCGATCAACATTACGCCAACCTATATCAAGACCGCGGACGGCTCGGTACTGATCGAGATCGGCGGTACTAAGGTGATTTGCACAGCAAAGCTCGAAGATCGTGTGCCGCCGTTTCTGCGCAATAGCGGCAAGGGTTGGATCACGGCTGAATACGGGATGCTGCCGGGCTCATCCTCGATCCGTATCGGGCGGGAGTCATCGCGCGGCAAAGTTGGCGGCCGTACCCACGAAATCCAGCGGCTCATCGGCCGGAGCTTGCGCGCCATTGCTGATTTGCGAACCCTCGGTGAAAAAACCATTTGGATCGATTGCGATGTTATTCAAGCCGACGGCGGGACGCGCACCGCTTCTATTACCGGGGCTTACGTGGCCTTGGTAGAAGCTGTACGAAACTGGCTGAGCCGCGGAGTCATCAGCATTAATCCAATCAAAGATGCGGTCGCCGCGGTCAGCATCGGAATCATCGATGGTAAAATTTGCTTAGATCTCTGCTATGAAGAGGACAGCAAAGCGGACGTGGATATGAATTTCGTCATGACTGGAGCCGGCAAATTCATTGAAGTTCAAGGAACCGCAGAAGCGTCGCCGTTTACGCGAAAACAGATGGAGCGCATGGCTGAGATCGCTCAAATCGCGATTAAAGAATTGCTGAAGGCGCAAAAGAAAGTCATCGGAAGCTTGCCTGTTTCGGTGTCGCAGTCTTAATGGAACTGCTTGTCGCAACGACGAATCCAGGAAAATTTAGAGAAGTAAGCGCTTTCCTCAAAATTTTTCCCCTGAAGATTGTTTCGTTGGCAGATTTGGTCGATCCGCCGGCCGTGACCGAAGATGGTGCCACATTTGAGGAGAACGCAGTCAAAAAGGCGCGTGCATTGGCGGAATTTTCCGGACTGCTCACGCTGGCCGATGATTCTGGTTTGGAAGTCGACGCTCTAAACGGCGCTCCGGGAATCTATTCAGCGCGCTATGCTGGCGCTGAATGCGATGACCATAAGAACAACGAAAAGCTGCTTAGTGACTTGCGAAGCGTTAGCGAAGAGAAGAGAAGCGCACGGTTTGTGTGCGCGTTAGCTCTGTGCTCGCCAGATCCAAAAAAAATAGCCGATTGGACCGTGCGCGAAGTCTGTGAAGGCAGGATAGCTTTTTCTCTTCAGGGTACGCACGGCTTTGGCTACGACCCGCTGTTTTTTTACCCGCCGATGAACAAAACTTTCGGCGAGATTGAGCGGGACACGAAGTCGACGGTCAGCCATCGCGGCAAAGCGCTCAAGAGGTTGGCGGTTGAATTGCGCGATCTACTCGGAATGTCGAAGCAAACTTGATTTCGAGCAACTCAAGTGTAGAATGACCGCTGCTTTGTTGACGGGGCGTAGCGCAGCCTGGTAGCGCACCTGCCTTGGGCGCAGGGGGTCGGAAGTTCGAATCTTCTCGCCCCGACCATCAATCAGTGCTGAGCGTCGAGTCCTGAGTGCTGAGACAATTCAGAGCGATATTTGCGCTCAGTTCTCAGCACTTGTTACTCGTACTGATATGCGCCAGTAGCTCAGCTGGATAGAGCAACGGCCTTCTAAGCCGTAGGTCAGGGGTTCGAATCCCTTCTGGCGCGCCAAGTCGATGTTTGAACTTGATAGGGTGAGTGTAGCTCAACGGTTAGAGCACTGGACTGTGGCTCCAGGGGTTGAGGGTTCAAATCCCTTCACTCACCCCAACCCTTTCGGATGGCAAATCTCAAATCTCATGTGGCAAAATCTTAAATGCGTCATCTGAGATCTGCAATTCCGAGCGCCGCGAGGACGTGGGCCGCTAGCTCAGTTGGTAGAGCAGCTGACTCTTAATCAGCGGGTCCGGAGTTCGAGTCTCCGGCGGCCCACCAAAACTCCTCTGTTGGTCACGGCGAATCTTGCAAGTAATCTGATGATTTCTGGGTTGTGCGCGCGATAGGAGGATGTGATAATCAACTTTATCGTAGGTGGTAACAAGTGGCGCCGGAACAAATTTTTACGTACTCGATGCCTTTGGAAGTTTATCTCCAGGGCGGGCTGGTGCGCGGCGTACTGACAACCAATCAGGATCGTTTGAGTAATTTTTTGATCGTGCGAGAAGGCGAGGAGGTATTCTCCCTTAACCACGCGAGCCTCGAAACCTTCGACCAGACGCCGGTCTCGCTCGCAGCCGAGGAATATCTCGTCTACCTGCGGGAAGTATATTTGATCGCTGACCTGAGCGTCGGCGGCGAGACTTCAACATCGACGAGGAATTTTTATGTTCGCAAAGACCAGAGCAAAGCTTTGCTTGGCGTTGGTCCGTATTTACTGCAGGGCAATATTCATTTGCGTGCCGGGAGTGCCCTACACGAGCTTCTGATGGAGAAGTCCCAATTTCTCCCGATCACTGGAGCGATTTTGCTCGAACGGCCTGCGGTTCCTCCTCGCACCTATTTGGTCAATCGCGCCAAGATCGGCTTTATGACCGCGATCAGCGATGGTCTGGTGGAGCTTTGAAGTATATGGCGCCAGTATTCCCCACGGAAATAAATCATATCAAAGGCCGCGGTCTAGTCCGCATCACGTGGGATGATCGCCATGTCGGCGAGTATCCCGAAAATTATCTCCGCGGCTATTGTCCCTGCGCGGTTTGCCAAGGGCATGGCGCGGAACGTCGATTCATCGAGGTTCCCGATGCCAAGTTAGTTGGAATCTCGGCAGTCGGAAATTATGCCATCGAGCTCGACTGGCAAGACGGACACAGCACGGGCATCTACACGTACGAATATTTGCGATCCCTATGCCCTTGTCCTAAGTGCCAAGCTGAGCAATCTGACCAAGCTTAATCTGGCTTCGTGATCTCACCTCGATGCGGATTCCCAACTAAGCGACTCCAATGGCGCTGCCGCTCCGTTAACTCTCGCGTCGACGACGACAGAGCTTGACTTGCTGATGGCTAATTTTTACTCTGCAAGCGTTTCTAAAATCGGCTGCCTTCCGGGTCATTTGATGTGCGAGAGTGGCGGAACTGGCAGACGCACTAGACTTAGGATCTAGCGGGCAACCGTGGGGGTTCGAGTCCCCCCTCTCGCACCAGCGCACGCGACGAACTCGCTCAAGAGTGTCGAGTCTGCATTGTGGTGAGGTGGTTAGACCAGCATGAATATGAAAGTCGATATCGATGAAGTAAGTCCAGTGCAGCGCAAAGTTCATGTCGAGCTGCCTGCGGAGACCGTGGCGGGTGAATTTTCTCGCGCGTACAAGAATCTTGGCCGGCGGGTACGGGTCAGGGGTTTTCGAACAGGCAAGATCCCGCGCATGGTGTTGCAAGGAATTTATGGCGATGAGGTCAAGGGCGAAGTCAGATCGCACCTGGTGGAGGAATCGCTTGCGGAAATTGTAAGAGACCGTGGGTTGCAAATCGTCTCGCGGCCCGAGCTCGAGACCAACGATCTGCGCGAAACGGAATCTTTTTCCTTTTCGGCGATATTTGAAATCAAGCCCCAGTTGGAAGTCAAAGACTATCTCGGCATCCCAATCGAAAAACCACGCATTGCCGTCACCGACGCTCAAGTGGACGAGGCACTTCGCCGACTCCAGGAAGATCACGCCAGCCTAGAGCCGGTGACAACTCGAGAGGTCATCGAAAAAGGCGACTTTGCAACTTTGGATTTTGAAGGGACGCTCGACGGCAAACCGTTCAGCGGTAGCAAAGCGCAAAACTACGTGCTCGAGGTCGGCGCTGGGCAGGCGTTAGCTGAGTTTGACCAAGCTGTGGTCGGACTCAAGTTGGGTGAAGGCACGACCGTTTCAGTCAATTACCCAGAGGATTTTCCCAATAAGGAAATCGCCGGCAGAGTTGTTGATTTCTCGCTTAAGGCGCATGAAATCAAGCGCAAGGTTCTGCCGATTCTCGATGACGACTTCGCCAAAGATCACGGCGAGTGCGCCTCTCTGGAAGAGTTGAAGAGCAAGCTGAGACAACGTCTTGAGGAGGAGTTGGCACGTTATCAAACCGATGAACTGAAGGAACAACTTTTGACTCGTTTGATTGAGAGACACTCTTTCTCAATTCCTCAGGCATTGGTGGAACGACAGACGCGCTATTTAATGGAACGGTATCAGAATCAGATGGCGGGCCAGAGAAGCGAGCAGACGGCTTCGATGGAGGAAGTCAGAAAAAATCTTGAACAACGAGCGATGCGCCAGGTCCGGGCGACATTGCTGGTGGAGAAGATAGCCGAGCTGGAAAAAATCGAAGTCAGCGACAAAGACGTTCAGGAAAGAGTCGATTTGCTTGCGCGCGCGGCGGGAGAGCGGTCAAAAAATCTGCGCGAATTTTATGCTCGAGCGGAAGCGCGCGACGACTTGCGCACACAAATGGTATTCGATCGTACGCTGGGATTTTTGCTCGAACGCGCGACCGTTAACGAAGTCGATCCGCAAGTTTCTAAGGTTGATGACCAGGTGGAAAAACGATAGAATGCCGCTGTGATCGAAGGGTTCGGCTACAAATGAGTTTCATTCCCATCGTCGTCGAGCAAACGGGCCGCGGTGAACGAGCGTATGATATTTACTCACGGCTTCTGAAAGACCGAATCGTGTTTCTCGGTTCGGTCATCACGGACGATGTTGCGAACTTGATTACCGCCCAGCTGCTCTTTCTCGAATCGGAAGACCCCGAGCGGGATATTTTCTTTTACATTAACAGTCCAGGTGGTTCGGTGACGGCGGGGCTGGCGGTCTATGACACGATGCAATACGTGCGCCCGCAAATTTCCACCGTGTGTGTCGGGCAAGCGGCGAGTATGGGCGCGGTCTTGCTCGCGGCCGGGACCAAAGCAAAACGCTTCGCCTTGCCGCACTCCCGAATCATGATTCACCAGCCGTTAGGCGGGTTTCAAGGTCAGGCTGCGGACATCGATATTCAAGCTCGCGAGATCTTGCGAATGCGCGAGGAGCTGAACAATATTTTGATGAAACACACGGGACAGAGCCTCAAAAAGATCGAGAAAGACACCGACCGCGATATGTTTATGAGCGGCAAGCAAGCCCAGGAATATGGCTTAGTGGATGAGGTGATCGCAACTCGTCCTGAAGGACTGATAAAGAAGTAGCGCGTTAACCGGGGGTTCTATGGCAAAGCACGGTGAACACGGATCGGGAAATCTCGTCTGCTCGTTCTGTGGGAAAAGCCAAGATGAGGTGAGAAAACTAATCGCCGGTCCGACTGTTTACATTTGTGACGAATGCATCGACTTGTGCAATGACATCATCGCCGAGGAATGTGATCACGATGAAACGATCAGCTCTTCCTCCAACGTGCCGAAGCCAGCGGAGATTAAGAGGGTCCTAGACCAGTACGTGATCGGTCAGGAGCGGGCGAAAAAAATCCTCGCGGTCGCCGTCCATAACCACTATAAGCGCATCGACAGCCAACTCGTCACCGGTGAGGTGGAGTTGCAAAAGAGCAATATTCTGTTGCTCGGGCCGACCGGGTCCGGCAAAACTCTATTAGCGCAAACCCTTGCGCGTTTCTTGCAGGTACCCTTTACCATTGCGGATGCGACGAGCCTCACGGAAGCCGGATACGTCGGTGAAGATGTCGAAAACATTATTTTGAATCTGCTGCAGGCAGCCGATTACGATGTGGAAAAGGCTCAGCGGGGAATCGTATATATAGATGAGATCGACAAGATTTCCCGAAAGTCGGACAACCCGTCGATCACGCGAGATGTTTCGGGTGAGGGCGTCCAGCAGGCGCTGTTAAAAATTATTGAAGGGACGATGGCGAGTGTTCCGCCTAAAGGCGGTAGGAAGCATCCACAACAGGAATTTCTTCAGGTGGATACCACCAATATTCTTTTTATATGCGGCGGCGCATTTGTCGGGCTCGACGATATTATTCGCAAACGCACCGGGCGTAAGCGCATGGGATTTGGCGGGCAGTTGGAGGATAAAAACGGCCGGCGGGCGGCGGACCTTTTGCACGATGTGCAGACCGAAGACTTGTTAAAGTTCGGATTAATTCCTGAGTTCATCGGCCGGCTGCCGGTGATTGCCACCCTCGAAGAACTGGATGAGTCTGCGCTGGTACGAATTCTTAAGGAACCTAGAAATGCGCTAACAAAGCAGTATTCAAAGCTTTTTGAAATGGAATCTGTCCATCTCAAGTTCACCGAAGAGGCTTTGCGGGCGATCGCTCGCGATGCCACAAAGCGCAAATCAGGAGCGCGTGGGTTGCGTGCAATCATGGAAAATATCATGTTGGATATCATGTATGACATGCCCTCCCAGCCGAACATCAAAGAAGTGGTGGTGTCCGAGGATGTCGTAGAAAAACATGAGCCTCCGATCGTGGTATACACCAAAGCAGCAGAGAGCGCTTAGGAGGAATGTGTAATGCTGTTCAGAAACGAAAAAGATAAGAAGGACGACAGGGAGCCAACGGGCACTCCTTCGCGGGTTCCGCTGCTTCCACTCCGAGACATCATCGTTTTTCCCCATATGGTCGTGCCGCTGTTCGTTGGACGACAACGCTCAATCAAGGCTTTGGAAGAGGCGACTCAGAAGCAGAGTCTGATTTTCCTATCTTCGCAAAAGGATGCGAAGACCAATGATCCGACCGAAGAGGATATCTATAAAATCGGCACGTTGGGCGCTGTCGTGCAGATGTTGAAGCTACCGGACGGAACGGTAAAAGTGCTGATTGAAGGTAAAAGACGCGCCAAGGTGGCGCGCTTTATCGCCAACCCGGACTTTTTCCTCGTCGACGTCGAAGACGCGCCGGAAGTGATCGAGCGAAATACCGAAGTCGAGGCGCTGGTCCGGGAGGTGCACACCACTTTCGAAAATTACGTCAAACTCAAGAAAAAGATTCCCCCTGAGATGGTGATGTCCGTGTCGTCTATCGATGAACCGGGACGTCTCGCGGACACCATTGTCGCGCATCTCGGCATCAAGCTCGAGGATCGTCAAAACCTTCTGGAAACGATCAACGCAGCTGAGCGTTTGGAAAAAGTACTCGGCCACATGCGCGCGGAGATCGAAATTCTTGAAGTCGAACGGCGCATCCGCTCGCGCGTCAAGAAGCAGATGGAGCGATCGCAAAAAGAATACTACTTGAACGAGCAGATGCGCGCGATTCAGAAGGAACTCGGCGAAAAGGACGAGTTCAAAAACGAAATTCAAGAAATCGAAGAAAAGTTGAAGCAAAAGAAACTTTCTGCCGAGGCTAAAGACAAAGTGGAAAAAGAGCTGAAGAAGCTCAAAATGATGTCGCCTATGTCGGCTGAGGCGACGGTGGTGCGCAACTACATCGACTGGATTATCAGCCTGCCCTGGAACGATTTCACCGACGACAAGCTCGATATTAACGAAGCAGAGCGCGTTCTCGAGGACGATCACTACGGTTTGGAAAAGGTCAAAGAGCGTATTCTCGAGTACCTCGCGGTCCAAAGCTTGGTTGGCAAGATAAAAGGTCCGATTTTATGTCTGGTGGGCCCTCCCGGCGTCGGCAAGACTTCTTTGGGCCGATCTATCGCCCGGGCCACGGGAAGGAAGTTCGTCAGGGTTTCGCTTGGCGGTGTTCGAGACGAGGCGGAAATTCGCGGTCATCGCCGGACCTACATTGGAGCTCTTCCCGGCAAAATTATTCAGTCAATGAAGAAAGCGGGTTCGAGCAATCCGGTTTTTCTCATGGACGAGATCGACAAAATGTCGACGGATTTTCGCGGTGATCCATCATCCGCTTTGCTGGAGGTGCTGGACCCGGAACAAAATACCTCGTTCAACGATCACTACCTGGATTTGGATTACGACCTCTCCAAGGTCATGTTCATCACCACCGCGAATACCTTGGATCGAATTCCGCGCCCATTGCAAGACCGGATGGAAATCATTCGCATTGCCGGGTACACCGAACTGGAAAAATTGAGCATCGCCAAAAAATACCTCCTGGACAAACAAAAAGAGGCGAATGGACTTACCGCGGACAATTTGGTGTTCACGGATAACGCAATCTTGGGCGTCGTGCGCCATTATACGAAAGAGGCGGGCGTCCGCAGCTTGGAGCGAGAAATCGCAGCCATCTGCCGGAAAGTGGCGGTCGAAGTGGTGCGCCGCGACCGTAATGCGCATATCCAGATTGGTTCGAAGAGCCTGCATAAATATCTCGGTCCGGTGAAATTCCGCTACGGCAAGGCCGAGACAGAGGTGAAAATCGGGGTTACCACCGGCTTGGCATGGACGGAGCTGGGTGGTGAGTTGTTGGCGACCGAAGTTACAATCATGCCAGGTAAAGGCCAGCTGATCATCACCGGCAAGCTGGGCGATGTGATGCAAGAATCCGCACAGGCTGCAATGAGCTATGTGCGCTCTCGCGCCACAGAACTGGGGCTCGAGAAGGATTTTTATCAAAAGCTCGACGTTCATATCCATGTGCCCGAAGGCGCAATCCCCAAGGACGGGCCTTCCGCCGGAATTACCATGGCGACATCGCTGGTTTCGGCTTTGATGAAAATTCCGGTACACAATGATTTGGCAATGACCGGAGAAATCACCCTGCGAGGAACGGTTTTGCCGATCGGCGGCCTCAAGGAAAAGGTTTTGGCGGCACACCGTGCGGGCATTAAAAAAGTGCTAATCCCTGCAGAAAACGAAAAGGACGTAGAGGAGATTCCCGCAACGGTGCTGAAAACGGTTGAGCTCGAATTGGTGTCGCACATGGATCAGGTTCTGAAGAAGGCCCTGGTGCTGGACGATCCAGAAAGCTTGTTCAGACGCGAGCCGCTGGAAAGCCAAGCTAAAGACGAACCTCCTCCTTTCGCGGAAAAGGTCGACGACGTACCTGCAAGCGAAATTCTGCCGCAATAACTCACTTACTATCAAACGGATGCCGGGTGGTTTGACACCCGGCATCTCGGCTGTTATAAAATCACACGCGCTGTGACCCGAACGATTGCGGGATCTCAGCGCGCTTTTTCATGATGGGCTTGCCATCAGAAATCACGCTGTTCAATAAAATCGCCGATGCGCTTTCGGTATCTACAACTGAGGAGAAAAGTCCTCGGTCGCCGTGAAAGCCGATGTTGGTAGCAGGGGCGGTTAGCTCAGCGGGAGAGCATCGGCCTTACAAGCCGGGGG
>JBIOXP010000334.1:0-19198 GCA_044869705.1 Binatia bacterium
CCGCACGTGAGAAAGGTGGTTTTCACATCGACTTCGTCGAGCATTCTTAAAATGCGCCATATGCCGGTCTTGGGACCGTATTCTCCTTCCGCATAATCCTCGTTGTTCATTTTGCCGTTGGGACCGGGTCGAACCGGTTCGCCGCCCTGAAAATCGAACGTGATCGCAACCGCGACGCGCTGCTTGTTGGGCCAGAAGATTTTGTTTTTGGCGTGATTCTCGACAATCATTTCGAACCTCCTAGGGTTTTGCCGATCGAAAAAGATGCAATTTGGTGGCACTCTAAACGAGAACTTTCCAGCGTGTCAATCCACCAGTGCAAACATCAGCCTTCCTCGAGATAACAGCCGGGGCGCCGCGACGTTATTTGGCGCTTTTCAAAAACGGCTTCCAGTTCCATTCGAAATCGGGATTCGTGTAGGTCTCCGGTGGCATTAATGAGGTGAGGCCGCGCTTGGCGAGCTCGCTTTCGAACTTTCCCCGGACCCAGGGGTCTTCGTTGACGTATTCGATCTGATCTTTGGCGCGGTCTTCAACTTTTTCCGCATGACCGTGGAACTGCATCGGGGGATGGAGCGCCAGATAGCGAGCGGGCTCGCCGCCCGCGTTAAAGTGCTGATGAAACCATTTGTTGGGCGGCGTGAAACAACTGGCTTCGTGCCAGGGCACGACGATTTTTTCTTTGCCTTCCTCCCACATGATCGAGTAACCCTCGCCGACCGGAATGACGATCACCCGGCCGGGGCCGTGTCGATGCGCCTTTTTGTATAAGCGCGCGTCGAAAACCGACATGTGGCAGGACATCTCCGAGTCGGCAAACTGGATATAAACACTTCGCCCGCCGGCGCCGCGCCGTACATTGGCGTCGAGCTTGTCCCAGGCGCGCATGTCGGGAAAAAAGTTGCCATACCAGTAAGCGCGCCGGCCCCACGACTCGTCCAGATTGGCCTGTGAAATCATTTTCGCCTCGGAGTAGAAATCCATCTGGTTTTGAATGTCGGGAGCTTCGTAGGAATTGCCGAAGATGAAGTTGGCATCGCGCACACCGGACAGCGTGAGCGGCATATAGTTGTAGTGCAGCAAGCGTACGGGCTTGTCACCCTGCATGTTGGCGAACTGATGGGTGTAATTGTGCGGCACAAGGAACATGCTGTGTTTTTGCCATTCGAACGTTTTCTTCGGCCGTTTTTCTCCGGCCCAAATAGTCGTTAGGCCGCGCCCTTCGACCACGTAAACGATCTCGTCGAGAGCGAATTTGAGCGGCGGCAGAGTCTTTCCCGGAGGTATTTCTGTCACGCGCGCAGAGGTGATGCCTTCCTGTCCGACCAGCTGCATAAAAGCGGCATTGCACTGGCGCGCATCCCACCAACCGAGCTCCAGCGTTCTTAGATCCTCGATGTAATAACCGCGATAGACTGGAATGCCTTGGCGCTCCATCCAATCATCATACGTATAGCTCCTGCTCCACATTTTTCTCTCGGCCTGCATCGCTTTCGACATGACGTGCTCCTCTCAATGGCTGGTAAAACTCATATCACCCCTGAAACGGGAAAAAAATAATTTCATTCAGGCGCCGAATAAACGAAGGCCCCGCTCTGCGGGGCCTTCGGAGAGCTTGAAGCGAATAATGACTCAATCATCGTGGGTGGTCGGAAACATCAGCGATTTAACGGTGACCGGAATGACTTCGGTAATGCCGAGACACTCGCCGATGTCGATGTAATCTAGGTCGCCGACCTCGATGCCGTCCACGGCAATAATGTCGCGCGCAACTTTGAACTCGTCTTTGAGCATGCCGCCCAGCGACTTGGCGATGTCGAGATCGAGAGTAAGGTACAACGGGCACTTCTGATCGTCAGCGTCCTTGACGATTTCCGCCACGCCTTCGGCGATCCGTCGGACCGACTGATAATCCGGCACACCGGTTACGGTCAGCGAGAGTGCCAGGCCTGAGGTAAAACGGGACAGATCGAACTTCCGCAGCGATTGCCGGAGCGCTTCGCTGACGGATTCACCGTCGCGGATCGGCGCCTGGATCACTTTCAGGCCGTGGACCGGCAAAGCCTTTTCGTTGGAAACAAAGCTGGTATTGCCGCTCGCTTGGATCGTGTATTCGCCGGCGCCGATAACCGTGGCACGGATCCCCTCGATCGGCTCGCGCAGGACGCCATCCGGTAAATTGTTTAAATATTCGCGCATGTTTTTACCGAGCACCGGCCCGATGTCGCCGTAGGCCTTCGAGTCGCGATCATAGACATGCTCGGAAACGCCGCCCGAAAACACGATGTGTTCGACCTGCTTGAAACCGCGGTAATTGACGAACGGCGGCGTGACCATCAGGGACTTTGCCATCGGCGACTTCGGCCCGTGCTCGATAATTTCGAAAAGAATCTTCGCCATGTAGGCGCCGAAATCCTCTTTCATCTTTTCGCTAATTTTTTGACCGAGCTCGACCTGATAGCCGAGCTCTTTCATCATTGTGCGGCCGGCGTGCTCGATGCGGGTAATCGTGTCATCTTCAGCGAACGCGATCAGGCGCGCGCCGATATTGATCGAAGCAGTCTGCGTCACCACGCCGTCCTCGACCAGCGAAAATTTGGTGGTGCCGCCGCCCATATCGACGTTGAGCACGGTTTTATGCTCGCTCTTCGAGAGATCGACCGCGCCACAACCGTAGGCGGCCAGCAGAGCTTCGTGGTTGTGACCGGCCGCGGCGCAGATGAATTTGCCGGAATACTTCGCGAAGTTCTCGACAATGGGCTGAGCATTTTCCTTCTTCAACGCCTCACCCGTGATAATGACCGCGCCGGTGTCGACGTCCTCCGGAGTCAATCCGGCTTCTTTGTAGGCCGCATGAATGAAATCATTGACCTTGTCGGTGTCGATCTTGGTGGCCGAGAGATACGGCGTCAGCATGATGGGCGAACGATACAGCACCTCGCGGTTGGTAACCTTGAATTTACCCGAGAGCGAAGCGCCTTCGCGGCGGAGCGTGATAAGCGAGAAGATCAGGTGGGACGTCGAAGATCCGATATCGATGCCCACGCTTTTGAGCGAGAACATCTCAAGGCCTTCGATGTCGGTGACGATTTCATCTTCCTTGATGATGAAATTATCCGGGTGGTCATGATCATAAATATCGTCGTGCATGATTTTGCCTCGGTCGGTCATTATCGTGTCCTTTTTAAATAAGAATCCCCGCTCGCTGGAGCGGGGATTCTCTAAAAGCGCTTTTTAAGAATTGTTGTCGTTATTGCTTACCCATCGCTTTCGACCATTCATAGTCCGGGTTCGAGTAGCATTCCGGAGGCATTTCGCTCTTGATGCCCCGCTTTGCCAACTCCTCTTCGAACTTCTGCCGGATGAAAGGGTCTTCTCTCGGGTATTCGATCTGATCTTTGGCCCGATCCTCGATCTTTTCCGCGTGACCATGAAACTGCATCGGCGGATGGAGCGCGAGATAACGCGCCATGTCCTTGCCGGCGTTGAAGTGCTGGTGAAACCACTTATCCGGCGGGGTGATCATGCTGCATTCATGCCACGGACAGACGATTTTTTCTTTGCCCTCTTCCCACATAATCGAATAGCCTTCGCCGGCTGGAATGATAATCGCGCGGCCAGGGCCGTGGCGATGCGCCTTCTTGTACGTTTTGGGCGCAAACACCGACATATGCGCGGTCAGCTCCGAATTGGGAAACTGCATGAAGACGCTCTTGCCGCCGGCGCCGCGCCGTTCGTTGGCATCGAGCTTGTTCCAGGCGCGCATGTCGGGGAAGAAGTTGCCGTACCAGAAAGCCCGCATGCCGAGGCCTTCGTCGGCGTCTTTGGCCTGAACCATTTTCGCTTCCGAATAGAAATCGCCGTCCGCTACCGTAACCTTCGGCTCATAAGGGTTATTGAAATACATATCCGGCTCGGGCAGAGCCGACATCGCCATCGGCATGTAGCTGTAGTGGAAGAGCCGGATCGGCTTATCGCCCTGCATATTGCTGAATACATGCCAGTGATTGCGCGGCACCAGAAACATCGAGTGTTCCTGCCACTCGAAGTTTTTCTTCGGTTTGCCCTCTTCCGCCCACACGGTGGTCAAACCGCGACCGGAAAGCACGTAAACAATTTCATCGAGCGCAAATTTTACCGGCGGCAACGATTTTCCCGGAGGAACTTCCGAAACGCGGGAGGCGCTCACGCCTTCCTGCCCAAGCAACTGGATAAACGCCGATTTGCAGCCGCGCTCTTCCCACCACTCCAGTTCAATCGTGCGCAGGTCTTCGATAAAGTAGCCGCGATGAATCGGAATTCCTTTTGATTTCATCCAGCGATCATAGGTGAATTCCTTGCTCCACATCGTGACGACCGGTTCTTGTTTGGCGGCATCGGCCATATAGCGTCCTCCTTGTCTCTCTCTTTTTTCTATCGTCTTGTCTCTTTGCCCGCAACCTCGAGCCGCGCGACGGCCCGATGTAACGCGTCTTCGGCAAGGCTAAATTCGGCCCCATTGCGCTCGGTTTCCGCCATCGCCGTCTCGGCACGAGCTTTGGCGCGTTCGGCGCGGCTCACATCGATTTCGGAGGCGAACTCCGCGGCGGGCGCGAGCACCGTCATCACATTGTTCAAAACTTCGGCATAACCGCCGCTCACCACCAAGGTTCGCCGTGTTGAGCCCTGTTTATAACTCAGCTCGCCGGCGACAAGCGTCGATAGGAATGCAATGTGGTTGGGCAGCACGCCAAACTCACCCAACTCTCCGTGCGCGGTTACCTCGTCGACATCCTCGTCGAGCAGCAACCGACTCGGCGTCACAACTCTGAGTCTGATTTGATCTGCCATGTTATCTGTTTTGCAGCTGTCGATGACAATTTTGAACGATCGAAACGGTTTGAACGGCTGGAACGAAAAACGGTTTCTCGTTTAAAAAGTTCAAATCGTTCGATCCGTTCAAAACGGTGGTTTCGCCTGCATACGAGAATTACGCTGCTGCCATCTTCTTGGCTTTGTCTACCGCCTGCTCGATGGTGCCGACCATGTAAAAAGCCTGTTCCGGAATGTCGTCGTGTTTGCCGTCGACCACTTCCTTAAAGCCGCGGATAGTATCCTTCAATTCCACATAGGCGCCGGGAGTACCCGTAAACGCTTCGGCAACGTGAAACGGCTGCGACAGAAAACGCTGGATTTTCCGTGCGCGCGCCACGGTCAGGCGGTCTTCTTCCGACAATTCGTCCATACCCAGAATGGCGATGATGTCCTGCAGGTCTTTGTAGCGCTGTAAGATCACCTGAACCTGGCGCGCGACGTCGTAATGTTCGGCGCCCACCACCAGCGGGTCGAGAATACGCGAAGTCGAATCGAGCGGATCCACCGCGGGATAAATGCCCAACTCGGCGATCTGGCGCGAGAGCACGGTGGTGGCATCCAAATGCGCGAAGGTGGTCGCCGGCGCCGGGTCCGTCAGATCGTCCGCCGGAACATAAATCGCCTGGACGGAGGTAATTGAGCCTTTGCGCGTGGTCGTAATGCGCTCCTGAAGCTCGCCCAAGTCCGTGGCCAAAGTCGGTTGATAACCGACCGCGGAAGGCATACGGCCGAGTAGAGTCGAGACTTCGGAATTGGCCTGAGTAAAACGAAAAATGTTGTCCAAGAACAAAAGCACATCGCGGCCTTCGTCATCGCGGAAATATTCCGCCAACGTGAGCGCCGTCAGCGCCACGCGGGCGCGTGCGCCGGGCGGCTCGTTCATCTGGCCATAGACGAGTGACGCTTTGTTGATGACCCCGGACTCTTTCATCTCGAGCCAAAGATCGTTGCCTTCGCGGGTCCGTTCGCCGACGCCGCCAAAGACCGAGTAGCCGCCGTGTTTCATGGCGACGTTGTTGATCAATTCCATCAGAATGACGGTTTTACCGACGCCGGCGCCGCCAAACAGCCCGATTTTGCCGCCGCGAGCGTACGGCGCGAGCAGGTCGACAACTTTGATCCCAGTCTCGAGGGCCTGAACTTTCGTCTCCTGGTCGACAAACTCCGGAGTCGGGCGGTGAATCGGATAGGTTTTCTGGGCATTGACCGGTCCCATCTCGTCGACGGGTTGACCAATCACGTTCAGCACTCTGCCAAGAGTCTCTGCGCCGACCGGAACGGTGATGCCGGCGCCGGTGTCCATGACTTCTATGCCGCGCACGAGGCCCTCGGTCGTATCCATGGCGACGCAGCGAACCGTGTTTTCACCGAGGTGCTGCGCCACTTCCAGGACGAGATTCCCGGGCTGGTCACTGATCGCCGGATTGGAAACTTTCAGTGCGTTGTAAATGGGCGGAAGCGACGAGTCGGAAAACTCGACGTCTACGACGGCGCCGAGAACCTGGGTGATTTTCCCCGTGGCCATAATATAGAAACCTCCAAAAACGTCTCGTGTTCGTGATTCGCGTCCGTGCGGATCGTTCGCCGATCGCGAGCACGTTTCACGATCACGGTGTTTGCTATTTCAGCGCTTCAGCGGTGCCGACAATTTCCATCAGCTCGCGCGTGATCGATGCCTGGCGCGCTCGGTTCATTTGCAAGGTCAAGGTGCCGATCATTTTGGCAGCGTTGCTGGTGGCCGAATCCATGGCAGTCATGCGCGCGCCGTGTTCGCTCGCTGTGGCCTCGAGCAGCGCGCGCTGCACGGCGATATCAGTGATGCGCGGCAGCAAACTCGCCAGTAATTGTTCGATTCCAGGCTCGTATAGATACTCCGTGAGCTGTTGTGCCGCGGTTTCGTCGGTCGCGCTCAATGACACCGGCAAAAGCTTCTCTAGGGTCGGCACCTGAGAAAGCGCAGAGCGAAAATGGCTGTAAAGAATATAGACCGCGTCGGTTTCGCCATTGATGAAACGGGAGATCAGCTTCTGGCCAATCAGCGCCGCCAGCTCGTCCGGCGCTGTCGCCAAAACATTGAGATAACGATCGGCAATCGGTGCCCGCCGGCGTCGAAAATGATCCGCGCCTTTGCGCCCGACTAGGGTCAGCTCGATTTCTTTATCGGGAGCGTGGCGCCGGACGAAAGCTTCCGCAGCGCGGATCAAGTTTGCGTTGTAACCGCCGCAAAGCCCGCGGTCCGAAGTAAACAGCACGAGATCGAGCTTTTTTTCTTCGCGTGTTTGCAGCAGCGGGTGAGCTTCTATAGAAACCCTGGCCGCGACGTTCTTCAAAAGCTCGGTCATTTTTTCGGCGTAAGGGCGCGCCGCCACCGCCGCTTCCTGGGCGCGACGCAACTTGGCCGCCGAAACCATCTTCATGGCTTTGGTGATCTGCTGCGTGTTGCGGACCGAGCTGATCCGTTTACGTATCGCTTTGAGCGTCGCCATCGATACTTCAAAAATGTCATTCTGCGGCGGAGCCGAAGAATCTTGTCCGAGATCCTTCGCTGGCGCTCAGGATGACAAACTCACCCTTACTACGGTTTGAAGACCCCTTTAAACTCTTCCAGCATCTTGGTCATTTTCGCGCGCAGATCACCGTCCAGTTCGCGTTTCTTTAGAATCTCGGCAAAGACATCGGGATGTCTCGATTCGACGAAGGAATAGAGCTCCTGCTCGTATTTTTTCAAGGCCGTGAGCGGCAGCTCATCGACAAAGCCGTTGGTGCCCGCAAAGATGATCAAGATCTGTTTCTCCACGGGCAGCGGCTGATATTGCCCCTGCTTGAGCAATTCGACCAGCCGTGAGCCGCGGTTCAGCTGGCGCTGAGTGGCTTGATCGAGATCCGAGCCGAACTGAGCAAAGGCGGCCATTTCGCGATATTGCGCGAGCTCCAGGCGCAAGGTGCCGGCGACCTGTTTCATGGCCTTGATCTGTGCGTTGCCGCCGACCCGCGAGACGGAAATCCCGACGTTGATCGCCGGGCGGACGCCGGAATAGAAAAGATCGCTCTCGAGAAAAATCTGCCCATCGGTAATCGAAATGACGTTAGTCGGAATGTAAGCGGAAACATCCCCCGCCTGGGTCTCAATGATCGGCAGCGCCGTCAGCGAACCGCCGCCGCGCTGGTCGCTCATCTTGGCGGCGCGCTCGAGCAGACGGGAATGCAAATAAAATACGTCGCCGGGGTAAGCTTCACGTCCCGGCGGGCGGCGCAGTAGCAGCGAGAGCTGGCGGTAGGCAACGGCGTGTTTCGAAAGATCGTCGTAAATCACCAGGGCATGTCCGCCATTGTCGCGAAACTGTTCGCCCATGGTGCAGCCCGAGTACGGCGCAATAAACTGCAACGGCGCGGATTCAGAAGCCGTCGCCGCCACTATGATGGAATATTCCATGGCGCCGGCCTCTCTGAGTCTATCGACGACCTGTGCCACGGTGGAGCGCTTCTGGCCAATGGCGACGTAGATGCAAATGACGTTGCCGCCCTTTTGATTGATAATCGCATCGATCGCGACCGCAGTTTTGCCGGTCTGGCGATCGCCGATAATCAGCTCGCGCTGGCCGCGGCCGATAGGAATCATGCCGTCGATCGCCTTCAAGCCGGTTTGCAAAGGCTCCTTGACCGGCTGGCGCGCAACGATGCCGGGCGCTTTGAGCTCGATGCGCCGGCGCTCTTTGGTTTCAATCGGGCCGCGGCCGTCGATGGGCTCGCCCAACGCGTTAACGACACGACCGATCAACTCTTTGCCGACCGGGACTTCGGCGATCCGGCCGGTTCTTTTGACCGTGTCGCCTTCCTTGATCATGTGAGTTTCGCCGAAGAGTGCCGCGCCTACATTGTCTTCTTCGAGATTGAGCGCCACACCGTAAATCTGATGGGGAAATTCCAACAGCTCTCCGGCGGCGACTTTGTCGAGACCATAGATGCGGGCGATGCCGTCACCTGTCGACAAGACCGTGCCAACTTCCTGTATCTCGACTGTCTTGTCGTAATCGCGAATCTGTTCTTTGATGATTCGGCTGATCTCAGCCGTGCCGATTTCCATGCTTGAGCTCCTTAATAGCCGCGCGCGATGCGCTGTTTCATGTTTTCCAGCTGCGTGCGAACGCTGCCGTCGTAAACTTTGCCTTCCAGCTCGATGAGCAATCCGCCGAGCAAGCCGGGATCAGTTTCCTGTTGGATCACCACGTCCTTGCCCGAGAGCCCGTGCAGCTGAGCGCGCAACTGTTCGAGCCGGTTGGGCTCGAGCGGGCTTGCGCTGACGACTTTGGCCTCGACTCGGCCCTGCGCCTCGTTGAGCAAGCGCCGGTAGCAGCCGACGATCCCCGCCAGATGAGGCAATCGGTCGCGCTCCGCGAGTAATGATAAAAAATGTCTGGTCAGTCCGGATAACTGCTGGGATTGGGTAACTTGGCCGAGAATTTTTTTTCGGACGTCCAGACCGAAGGCCGGATTAACGAGAACTTGCTGCAGATCCGATTCGCTATATGTCCGGTAGAACTGCTCAAGCTCCTGGCCGATCTTCTCTTCCTGACCGCCGTCGCGCGCTAATTGAAAGAGCGCCTTTGCATATCGACGGCCCAAGCTTCCTTCGGTCATCGGCTTTGTCCTAGCGATCGTACAAAATCATCCACCAATCGATTTTGATCGGCGGGGGAAATATCGCGCTCGATCAGTTGCCGTGCGGTCGCCTCGGCCGCGCTGGCCATCCCTTCGCGCAACCTTTGCCGCGCAGTTTTGACTTCCTGATCGGCGAGAAAATTGGCGTCCTCTTTTACCTTGACTGCTGTCGCTAGCGCCTCGCTGACAAGCCGACTCTTCTCTCTCTCGCCCTCTTCGCGCAGCGCAGCCTGTAGCGCTTGGACTTCTTTGCCGAGCCCGGCCAGCTTGGATCGATAGTCCCTCACTAGAAGTTCGGCGGCTTGTTTCTTTGCCGAAGCCTGGGCGATCTTGGCCACGACCTCCTCGCGCCGCGTTTTTAGGAAATCGCGAATTAGCGGGAAGGCGAATTTGACGATGATGAACGCATAAATGATGAAGTTGATCAGCGGAAACCAGATATCATTGATCGACGGCGCGTGGTGCTCGCCCTCCGCGGCAGCGGAGGCGTAGGCTTGTGCTGTTGAAAAAATATCGGCAACCGTCATGCGACGGTCCTTCCGAGCACTTTGCTGACCATTTCTCCGGCCACTGCTTTGGCTTCAAGGGCCGCGAGCGGCTGATCTCGTTCCAGGGCGACTGCCACTTCGCGCCGGACGCGGTCCAGTTGACCGGCAGCTTGTTGCCGAGCTTCTGCCAATATTTTTTCTCGCTGCTGGCGACCATCCTGAACAATCGCTTCTTTGGCGGCGTAGCCGGCGGTCTGCGCTTGCGAGATCTGCTCCTCGTACTGGGCGCGGAGCCTGGAGCCTTCGTGTTCCAGATCAGCGGAGTCGTGTTCCGCTCCCGTGGTTCGACGCTCCCGCTGCTCCAGTAGACGTAAATAGGGCTGGAAAAGAATCTTATTTAAAATCAGCCAGAGAACGACGAACAAAACAATCTGATAAACGATGCTGATGTCTAGTGAAATCATTCTTGCAATTCCGCTTTCGAGCTCCTGACGGACAAGATAATTCCCGCCGGGGCGACGCGAAACCAAACCCTAAAATAGTAATAAACCTACCTTCGGTATGAACGTAGGCTCTTGGGATGGAAAACTAACGGCGAACCGAAATCTAACTATTGGAATCGGCCTGCAGTTTTGTGATTTGAGACGCTGCAGACTTGTCCGCACTCACACCCTGTGAAGTCAATCCACCCTTTTGCTTTGTTCCCATGGCGCAGTTACCGTCAAATACCACGCCCTCGGTGACCAACAAACGGGGAGTATCGACGTTACCGACTAACCGTGCCGGTGCTATCAGTTCGATCCGCTCCTTGGCGGTTACGTTCCCTTCAACCTTGCCGCGGAGAATGACCACTCGCCCCGAAAGCTTGGCACGAATATCGGCGCCTTCTCCAATCGTCAAGGTTCCCTGGCATTGAATTTCCCCGTCCACCGCGCCGTCGATCCGCGCCGCTCCCTGAAAACTCAACTGCCCAGTAACTCGGCTACCTTTGTATAGATAGGCAATGGCCTCAGGCTCGACGATTTTCGCTAGAGGCTCTATCTTCGATGCGGCGGATTCCGATTGCGGAGCGACTGCCGCCGTCGGCGCTGAATCAGGCGCCGGTTTCGGCGCTTCCGAAAGCTTCTCCGGTTGCTGGTCGGGCGTCCTTTTATTACCTGTGGTTCGATCAAACCATGACATGCGTTTGGTCCCCCCGTTCAGGGCAAATTTGCTATAGCATTCACTCATCTTATTGTCAAAACACAAGCTCGAAATAGCGCCGCGAAGGCCGTCATAACTGGAAACTGATGCAACCATCCGGCGAGATTGTAAAAAAGGATCGATTTTGCCGCATGTCTGACGACCAGCGGCTTGACCGTGCAGTGCACTTTGTTTAGGTTACCTGCCGATTATGAAACATCATTATCGCATGTTCGTTCTCGTTTTCCTTGGCATTACCGCATTTGTATCCGCCCGGCCTGCTTGCGGTGAAACGCTGCTGCGGATTGCGACCCCTGGAGCGCTGACCGGCGCGCTGCCGATCTATCTTGGCGGCAAAAAAGGCGTCTTCAGCAAGTATGGTCTCGCGGTCGAAGTGATCGCGACGCGCAATGAGCAGATGAATATGCAGGCGCTGATGTCCGATAGCGTGCAGTTCCTCACTTCCAGCTCAACGGGACTCTTCTATCTCGGTAAACAGGGCCTCGATGCCGTCGGGCTCGCTTCCTGGAACAATTCCTCGCCCTATAGTCTCGCGAGTCGAGTGAAGATCAAAGATTTGAAAGAACTGAAAGGACGAAAAATTGCCTCGAGCGGCGCAGGGGGGCGCGCGGACGCCTACATTCGTTTCATGCTTTCGCGGGTCGGTCTCGATCCGCGCAGCGATGCGCAAATCATGCCGTTATCGGGCGGATCCTCGGTGCGCCTCGCGGCAGTTATTTCGGGCAACCTCGATGCCACGCTGATTTCTTCGCTCCAAGGACGGCAGGCGGAGAAACTCGGCCTGACGGTAATCCCCGTGCCGCTCGAGTATATTTGGGGGATCAATCTGACCCGGCGATCGTACCTGAGCAAAAACAGAGAGATTGTGAAAAACTACCTGCGCGGGCTTGCGGATTCCGTCCGACTCATGATGGCGGATAAGGCTTCGACCATCGCTGTCATGCAGCAGGTGCTTAAAATGGACGATCCGGACAGCCTGGAATACGCCTATCAAACCATGCGCGCGGATGCGCGCCCCGATCTCTTTCCCACCGAAGAAGCCATCCTGAACGTGCTTCGCACAATGAGTTATGAAGACCCCGCTTTTCTCTCGATACCGCCATACAAATTTTTCGACCTTTCCTTGATCCAGGAGCTGAAGGCCGAGGCACGACGATGAAAAGCCGTTACAAAGGATCAAGTATGCATGGGATCGCCGTTACGATTACCATTCTTTGCGTGCTCGGCGCGGCGGCTGTCAACGCCGAGCCTGTCCGCGGCGCGTATCCATCGGCCAATGTGCAATTCTTGCCGGCGTTTGTGGCCCTCGAGAAAGGCTTTTATAAGCGCGAAGATCTCGACCCTGAGCTGATATCGGTACGTAGCGCGGTTACCGCGGTCCAGGCATTGCTCGGAAACCAGATCCATTTCATTTTTTCCGTCGGACCTCAGATGCCGTCGGTTTGGGAAGGCGCAGATATCATCTTGCTCGCGCAAATGATCGGGCGACCGACGTTTTCCTTGATCGTGACTCCCGACATCCAAAAAGTGACAGATCTCAAGGGCAAAAAAATCGGCGTGAGCTTCGGCGGATCAACGTTTGCGGGGACGAAAGCCGTATTGGAGCTCGCCAAAATGAATCCCGATAAGGACGTGCAGTACGTCAGCATTCCAGGGAGTCAGCCGAAGATTGCGGCGTTGCAGCAAGGAATAATTCAGGGGGCATTGCTGGCGCCGCCGTCCGATTACGTGGCCGTCAAAGCCGGCTTCAAGCGACTGGTCAATTTAGCCGACCTCTTCAAAGACACGTCTTTCAGCGGACTCGCCGCGACCGGGAAAACCATCAAAGAGAAACCGCAATTCGTCAAACGCATGGTGCGTGCCGTCGTGCGCGGCGTGATCCATAGCCGCGATTATCCCGACGACGCGATTCAAACGATGATGAAACACTGGCATATGGACCGCGATGTTTCGGTGGATGCATATAATCTCGTCAAGGAAGCTTTGATCCCGGTGCCCACCGAGAAAGGCGTAGAGCTCATGGCGCACTGGCAGTCGATCGCTTTGAACATACCGCCCAAACGGCCGGCGCGCGACTATATGGATTTGCGTTTTGTCAAAGAAGTCATGGCGGAACTGGAAAAGAAATGAGGCATTCATGATCGGGAAAATCATTTTTCTAGCAGCATGGCTCTTAAGCGCATCGATCGGAACAGCGGCTGAAAGCCCAGAAAAAAAGGCGCCGCTTTATGCGACTTTGAAAACCAGCATGGGCGATATCGTCATTCAACTTTACGAAGACAAGGCGCCCAAGACCGTGGCTAATTTCGTCGGTCTCGCTACTGGCACCAAAGAATGGACCGATCCCAAAACCGGTGACAAAGTGAAGCGGCCGCTTTACAACGGAACGATTTTTCACCGAGTCATTCCCGGCTTCATGATTCAAGGCGGCGATCCCCTGGGGAACGGCACCGGCGGCCCCGGTTATCGGTTCGAAGACGAGTTCAGTCCCGAGCTCCGGCACAACAAACCGGGCATCCTTTCGATGGCGAATGCCGGCCCCAATACTAATGGCAGCCAGTTTTTCATTACTCATAAGGAGACGCCATTTCTCGATGGCAAACACAGCGTGTTCGGCGAAGTGGTCAAAGGACAGGATGTGGTGGTGGCCATCGGCAACGTGTCGCGCGACGCGCGCGATCGCCCGAGCAGAGACGTCGTGCTCAAGGAAGTCGTCATTTCGCGCGGTACTTACTGACGAACGATTCCATGCGTCGGCGGAATCTTCACGTACGGACGGACCCAGGTGTCGGCTGTCGGAAAAATCCGGCACGATTCCGCAAGAATCACTCCAAATTATACGGCACGCCAAGCTGTTTACTCACGTCGCGCAATCCTGTTAGCACCGACGGTAACAATGGAATGCCGCGCTCGGCTCTTTCCTCAGCGGTTTCAAACTCGATCTCGCCAGCAACGTAAACGCGCTTTTGTCCTTCGATCGGCGGAGTGGATTTCAACTCACGGATCAGTCGATCCATATCCTGCTTGAATTCGGCCACCGGCCGAAAGGCATCGACCCGAATGGCGCCGAAAAAATGGCCGCGCGGATCCTGATCGGCATTGAGCGCGGTCAAGGTGCCGGTCAAAACCCCACAGAGGATTTCTACCAGAACGGCCAAGCCGTACCCTTTGTGACTGCCATTGTCCCTCGAGCCGCCAAGGGGTAGCAGCCGGCGCGCCTTTTGGGCGACACGTGGGTCCTCAGTTGCTTGCGCTTTTTCGTCCAACGCCCAGCCGGTCGGAATCGATTTTTCCAGTCGGGCGGCAAGCTCGAGCTTGCCGGCTGCCGCGGTCGTGGTCGCCATGTCCAAAACAAACGGCAGCTCCTTATCCCCGGGAACGGCGAAGCACATGGGATTCGTGCCGAATCTGGCTTCACGGCCGAATGTCGGCACCACTTGCCGGCCGGCATTGGTCATGGCGATGCCGATCATGTCGTGCGCCAGCGCCTGCATCGCATACTGCGCCGACATACCGTAATGGCGGCTGTTGCGCACCCCTACCATACCAATGCCGCAGCTTTTCGCTTTCTCGATGGCCAATTCCATCGCGCGATGGCCGATGACCATCCCCATGCCGCGATCGCCATCGAGCAGCGCCGTCGAAGGAGTTTCGGAGATGACGCGAATGTTAGGCTTCGCCGTCATCGAGCCGTCGCTTAACCATTTCACATACCACGCGTGTGGGCTAAAGCGGATCACGCCATGGGTGTCGACGCCGCGAAGATCCGCAGCCACGAGAGTTTCGGCGGCGATCTGCGCATCATCGTGCGGGACTCCTAATTTCTCGAAAGCGGCTTGCACGAAGCGGGTAAGCTTTTCATGACCGATGCGCTTGTTTGCATTAACGTCAGTGGTCATTCGCGTGCTCCTTTAAAAAACGATCGCGTTGCCTTTTGTGCGCAAACGGAAACTCGCAATCATTTTTATTAAGTTTGACCAAGCCCGGAAGGATCCCGCTCCGAGCTTATGAGCCGCGAGAAACGGATGCGCCGCGTTTATCTGGAGCCGAGATACTCATTATAGATCTTCATGTAACGGTCATAGCCGCCTTCGGGAAGAATCACGTGTAAATTGCCGCTCTCCATCAGTTGATCGACGTCGCGCGATGGGCTTTTCACGCCACGACGCAGAGGAATTTTTCCGGCCGCCGCCAAGCCGTGTTGGCCTTCGCTTGAGAGATAGAAGTCGATGAGCAATTGCGCCGCCGCCGGGTGCAGCGGATTTTTAACCATGGCGACTGTCGAAATCGTCGCCAGAGTCGGCGCGCTCGGGAGCCAGTCGACCGGTGCATTCTTCCGCTTCATGGCGTCGAGCTTTGAGACCTGCATGAATGCGGTGAGCGGGTACTCGCCGGCAGCCATTAGATTGACCGTATGCGTATAACCTTCGACCGGACGCAATTCCTGCTGCGATAGTTTTTTGAAGTAGGCGAGACCCTGCTCTTCGCCGCGGAGCGAAACCATGCCGGTCAATGGATAAGGCACGCCGCGGTTGACGGCAAGCTGTCCTTTGAATAGCGGGCGGAGATATTCATCGTAGTTTTTCGGCGCGGCGGATCGGGAAATCAATCGCGGGTTGAAGCCGGTGACGAGAAGATCCGTGGTCATGCCCGACCAATAGCCTTCGGGATCCCAGGCGCCTTTCAGAAGATTTACGGTTTCGGGCGATTTGTATGGCGCGAGCACGCCCTGCTGCTTCAGATAGAGCAAAGGCTCGGGACTGTTTCCCAACACATCGGCTTGCACGCGGCCGGCACGAAATTCCTGCATGACTCGCGCGGTCTGGCGCGCCGAGCTTAGATAGACATGGCGAATACTCAGAAATGGATATTTTTCTTTTGCGGCTTTGTTGAAATGCTCAAAATCGCCCACCGTCATCGTGGTATAGAGAACCACCTCGCCTTCTTTCCTCGCCTGGTTTAATAGTTCAGAACTCTGGGCGAGAACTAACGCCGGCAGCGAAATTAAAGTTACAAGCAGCACGGCAATTTTAACCATCGCGCCATCCTCCATCGATGGAAAACTGCGAACTCAACATGATCAACGTTTGTTAACCTGCTCGACAAAACCGGAGGCCTGAATTTTCTGGACCAGCGAATTATCGAAAAATTCCTCGGGCTTCATCTGTTTTGCCTTGGGACTCTTTGCCACGTCGAGCACGGCTTTGACTTCGGCCGTCGTCATTAGTGGCGTCACCGGGAAGACGTCCTTGTATTCCCGGTAGACCGAATCGAGCACTGCCGGATCGTTCGTTTTGAGAAACTTTCCCATCGAGCGGGTGGTGGTTTCCTTATCGTTGCGGATGACCGCCAAAGATTCGATATAGCCGCGCAGAAAACGAGTAACGGCTTCGCTTTTGTCTCGGATGACGCGGGATGAGGAGAGCATTCCCGTAAACAGAAAGGGTATTTTGAGCGCGGTCACATCAACGAGAGCGTTGAGACCCGCGCTTTTGGCGCGGATCGAAGTGGGGGCTGACATGATCCCGGCGGCAGCATTGCCGGCGCTCACGGAGGTCAGCACGCCGTTAATGTCCTGCGCATAGAGAATGCGCACGTCTTTGTCCGGTTCGAGTCCGTTCTTTCGGAGCGCGATCCGCATCGCATAATCGGTTGATGCAGCCGGTTGAGTAACGGCGACGACTTTGCCCTTCAAGTCGCTCAGGCTGTTGATTTCCGGCCGAGCATAAATTTGAAAAACAAATACCGGTAGACCGCTGGCAACATAGATCAAATCCGCGCCTTCGAGCTTGGCGTCGATGCCTTGATTACCGACAAGTCCGATCTCTTCGCCGCCGCCGACCATGCCTTGCACGGCGGTCGTTGCGGCTAGATATTTAAGGTCGACATTGATGCCGTGTTTGACGAACAGCCCGGCGTCTTGTGCGACCCAAATCGGCGCCATCACGCCACTCAGCGCGTTGTAAACCGCGCGCAAGCTCATTTCCTGTGCAAAGGCCGCCTGTTCGCTGAGCAATACGACCAGAATCAGCAGCGATTTGATCCGTACGTTGAATACACCTCGAAGCATCAGCAACTCCGGTTAAAAAAAGTTGGCTTCACATTAGCAATCCAAGCCGAGGATTGCCAGGCGGATCGCGACTCTTGCAAATGGATTGCGAATACCGGCATCGACATTGCGTAGATGATCCCGATCCCGTAAAAGGCAACGACGATCTATGGTACTGATCGGCCTGTGTTTGATTTTCGCCGTCGTGTTGCTCGGCCCGTTCCTGAACAAGAAGATCGAAGCCAATCTCGAGGCATTTCTCTTTGTTATGGGAGTGACCAGCGCTTCGCTGTCCAATGCCTGGAGCACCGAGATAATTCATGAGGGCTTCGTCGCGCCGATCAATATCACGCTTGCTGTTCTCGGCGCGGGCGTGCTCTTTCATTATTTGAGAAGGCACATTGATCACGCGATGCGCCGGATTCTGATAACCGTGCCGCTTGCAGCCATCGTTTGCGCCGGCATTATTGTCCTAGGTTTGCTGTCGAGTATTATCTCGGCCATCATCGCGGCCTTGTTACTGGTGGAATTGATCTCCGTCCTGCCGCTCCACCGCCATGCGGAAATCAACCTGACGATCATCGCATGCTTTGCGATTGGGTTGGGTGCGGCGCTCACCCCGCTCGGTGAACCGCTCTCCACGATCGTAGTATCCAAACTCAGCGGCGCCCCATATTACGCAAACTTTTCTTACTTATATGTCCTTTTGGCATCCTCGGTTATTCCCGCTGTGGTGATTTTAGGAATCATCGGGATTTTTCTCGTGGTCGAGGCGCCCGAAGACACGGGCGAGTCTTTGGCAGCGGAAGAAGCGGACGAAAAGCTCAGCGAGGTGTTCATCAGGGCCGCCAAGGTTTATATCTTTGTGATGGCGCTGATCTTCCTCGGCGCCGGATTCAAGCCGCTCATCGATACCTACCTGCTCAAGCTGCCTTCGCAGATTCTGTTCTGGGCCAATATGGTCTCGGCGATCCTCGACAATGCCACTTTGGCGGCGGCGGAGATCGGCCCTTCGCTCAGCACCGCACAGATAAAAAGCGCGCTGTTGGGTCTATTGATTTCCGGCGGCATGCTCATCCCGGGCAACATTCCGAACATCATCGCGGCACATGCGCTGCACATCAAAAGCAGCGAATGGGCGAAGCTCGGTTGTCCCTTGGGGCTCGTGATCATGATTGCCGTCGCGGCACTGCTGTGGTTGAAAATCCTATAGCGGATCTATCGATGGCATTGTTCCTCCGGGGTTTATCGTTCCGGAACGTCGCAAAGATCCCCAGGGCGTAAAACATTTTCAATCCGCCTGGCATCTTCACTGAAGCCACGTCAAGAAACCACGTCGGGCTGACGAACAGCACAGCAAGGGTTCCTTTCTAGATCACTGGATGCGCATCGGCGGTTGATTCGGCTGGCGCAATGGGGGGACGATCATTGCCGTTCCCCCATTGCGGAAACCTTTTCAGTCCTCGTATTCCGTGGCGAACCGATGTTGCACCTCGATCTTTTGGGCCTGAATCTCCTCTTTCCCGAGCGGGTCGTGATTGCACGGCCCGTAGAAGTCGACGAGGTCATCGACGTCCTTGAGGACAGGTTCAGACGACGCCAAAGTGTCTTCGCGAATGCTTTCGAATTTTGTGTGACAGTAGCCACCATTGCTAAAGACGTCCTTGGCGATAACGGTTTCAGCTTGCGTTAACACTGGAGTAAAGGCCAAAGCTCCGGTCAGAGCCATGATTGCCATCGGTAACTTTATGCTGGTCATTTATTTCACCTCCTTTCTTCACTTCTTTTCTACTGCGTTAGACGGAAGCAGAGCGCTGAAAATTCCCGCTCAATCCATATAATCGCGAGCGCGACGGTGCTGTAAGTGAAGCAACTGTGAGTGAACTTCATCTTTGCCAAGTGGATCGTGAGTGCACGATCCATAGAAGTCGATGATGTCACCTTC
>JBIOXP010000335.1:0-17513 GCA_044869705.1 Binatia bacterium
GCGCGGATTGGCCAGGCATGGTGCGCGGATTGTATTGCGCTGTGACGCCGATGACTCTTCCGGTTTTCTTTCCCTCGCGGACGATCGACGCCATTTTGTAATTCAGCAGAAAACGCACACCCTTGGCCCGCGCGCTATTTTCCAAAGGGGCCGGCCCTGAAAGCCCGAACAATCGCGCCGGAACCGGAGTCATTCGTCCTTTGGAAAATAGCGCGCGGACCAAGGGTGTGCGTTTTCTGCTGAATTATAAAATGGCGTCGATCGTCCGCGAGGGAAAGAAAACCGGAAGAGTCATCGGCGTCACAGCGCAATACAATCCGCGCACCATGCCTGGCCAATCCGCGCCGTTAAAGAGTTTTCGCTCCGACGGCAATATCGAGAGCAGCAAACCCGAGATGAAGATCCGTGCCAAAAAGGCCGTCATCATCGCGACCGGCGGTATGACCAGTAACGTAAATTTTCGCCGCATGTTCGATGCGCGGTTAACGGACGTACTGACCGTGGCCGGTGAGCCTTACAGTTATCAAGATGCTAGCGGCGAGTTCGCGGCGACGGCGATCGGCGCTTCGCTTTGGGGTTTCGCCAATCAGACCCTGGAAAATGGCGATAATATTCGCACCCAACGAGTGCTCGCGACGAAGTGGAATTACATGACTTGGGAGTTGGAGTGTCCGATATTTCCTTTGGTGCGTTCGACCGGCTTGAACGTTAAGGATTGGCATGACCTGATCTTAGTCAATCAAGTAGGAAAAAGATTCTACGACGAGACCAAAGGGGATTATCCGCACGGCAATGTTTACAACGATATCAATCCGTATACCCCCAACGACTATCGGAACAGCGAGCGGATCGAATATCATCCCAGCAAATACAATTTTTTTAACGCCGCGGTGGCGATGAACGAGTATTCTGAGCCACCGGATTATTCGGCCGGTCCGGTTTGGGCGATTTTCGATAGCGAGGCGGTAAAGCGCGAGGGTTGGAAGGTAACGCGGCCCTATGTCGACCCCGATGGATATTTCTTTAGCGCCAACACTCTCACGGAACTCGCTTCGGCAATCAAAAACGAATATCAAGCGAAACCCATGCGCGGTGAAGTACTGCAGGCAACGGTTGACCGCTACAATTCGTTTGTCGATTCGGGCAAGGACAATGACTTCGGGAAACCGTCGCCAAAATACAAGTTTCAGGTACCGCCGTTCTATGCCGCCTGGGCGACTCCCAATGTTCATGACACGCGATCAGGCCTACGAATCAATGCCAAATGCCAAGTACTGGACATGGAAGGGCAGATCATTTCCGGACTCTATTGCGCCGGCGAATCAGCGGGTGGTTTCAACCAGCATGGACTCGGCCGTTGCACCACACAGGGCTTCATCGCCGGCAAAAACGCGGCAATGGAGCCGATGACGAAATAACTCGCCTCACACGTGCGATCTGCCAGCGCCGTTAGCTATCGATAGAGCGCCTCGATAAAATCGCTGGCCTGGAGCTGGCGAACGAATCGATCATCGAAAAACTTGTTGGGATCGAGATCCTTCGCCTTGGGATTGCGTTCGCTGAGCTCTTCCAGAACCGATCTGACCGCGTCCGCGGTGGTCAGCGGCACCTTCATCATGTATTTCGCAATCTGGACGTTGTATGACTCGTCGAGTAACTCTGCATCCTGGGTGCGGAGATATTTAGAAAGCACCTTGATCGCAAACGCGCGATCTTTTTTCATCAACGCGATCGCTTCGATTTCTGCCGAAAGAAAGCGTCGCACGAGCTCCGGATCATCCCGAATAATCTCGCCGCGCGTCGAGACGCCGGTAGAAGCATAAGGAATGTTGAGAGTTGGGATGTGCAAGAACAGACGATTGCCGAGCTTGAGCGCTCTGCTGGTCGCTGGGTAACCGAAGACGGCGGCTTGGACGCGATTGCCCTGCAGCGCGCCGACGATCCAATCACCGGCACCGATCTCCACGATATGCACGTCTTTTCCGGGTTCGAGCCCGAAATGCTTCGCCGCGATACGTGCGCCGGTATGGAGCGAGGTCCCGAAGCGGCTGATGCCAATACTTTTTCCGCGGAGTTGCTCGACGTTTTCGATCTCCGGGCGAACCACAAGGTTCAGCACCAATGTGCCAACCATAGTGGCGACGATTTTCAAATCGGCGCCGCCCACGGCGGCTCCCGTTGTTGTCCCGCCGGCAATCTGGACGAATGAAACTTCGCCAGCGATGAGCGCGTTGGTTCCCTGTACTCCGCTCGGCGTCGCGATCACCTCGACTTGTAGCCCATACTTCTTGAACAGGCCCGCCTCATGGGCTGCCCATGGCGGGACCATAGAACCCGATATGGAGGTAATCGCCGCGCGGATTTTCCGCAGGGAGGTTTCCGCGCCAAACACCGGCGCGGTTGCAAGAACGGCGGTCATACACCAAGGCAGAAGCAGTCGATTTGGTTTCATTCTTGAGCCTCCGACGAAAGTCGATCATGCGAGAGATAGCCGATGCCCCAGGAGCGCGTCAAACCTGCTGCGTTTACGGTGCTATATTTTGGCGCTTGGACTTCATAGGAATGAGCCGCTGCCGTGGCTAAAACTCTCTCCGAGTGCTTGGCTTAATTCTCAGCTGTGACGAGATCATGGTGATCAACTCGAACAAACCATCGGAACTCAATGGTTATCTGCAACCGCACGTACGGCTTTTGCTGGACAGTTTCCATCACTGGACCGGAAAAAATCTGATTCGTCAGGATTTGTCTGGTACCGAGCAGGCGCGCCAGCTGTTCTATGCGCCATTTGTCGTCCTATCTCATAATTCGGCAAGCGATCCGCTCCTGAATTACGCGAATGAGGCGGGTTTGCATCTTTTCGAGCTCAACTGGGAAGAGCTAATCGCCTTGCCATCTCGGTTCACGGCGGAACCTTTACACCGCGACGAAAGAGCGCGATTGCTCCGGCGTGTAACGGAGCACGGCTATATCGACGATTACAGCGGTGTGCGGATTTCCCGGGCGGGGCGACGGTTTTTATCGAGCCGGCAACAGTTTGGCAGGTGCGAGATGAGCAGGCTGCGCCCTACGGGCAAGCGGCGACTTTCAGCCGGTGGCACTTTCTCGATTAGCTTAGCTACAGCCGTGTATTTGCCGGTCCGTCGAATGATCGGATCGTCCATTGAAACGCCTCTAGGATTGCCATGAACGCGCGATGTTGTGGAATAGGCTCTACCGGAATACAATAAGCGACCCGTTCAGTCGGGATTCCTGCTGGAAGCGACCATTCAATGCCGCACGCAAAATCATTGAGAGCCATCGGCCAATCCTTGGAGGCATTGGGAGTCGTTGCGTTCGTCATGCAGAAGGATGGTCGAAATTACATCATCCGCGCCGATTCTTTACCTCCTCTGACGGATCTTGCAGATAAGAAGAGTCTCTCTGAGAAACTTTGGAATCTGCCCAGTTTGGCTAAAAAAACCAGCGCGCTAGTCAAGGAGAACGGTTCGCTGAGCTTTCTGCCTCCCTATATTTCGTGGCTCGATGCTCAGGGGCGAAAAAAACGCCGCAAGCGTCAGTCAGCGCAAGCGACCGGTACCATGAAGCTATCCCAACTCTTGCGAACCGTCGGTCGGCACCTCGACCGGTTGGAGCCTCACGCATTTACGATCTCATGGTCGGCGAAAGGCGCGACAATTCATTATGAGCTGGCCGATGGGCAACAGATTAGCGAAACATTGAGCACGGAGAAAGTCCGTGAGCTCACGTTGCGCATGCGCTTTCAGCGCACCCGCCGGAGGTAGTGAATCCAATCCGATCACTTGATCGGGTGAAGTCTTTGGGCCGAGTTTACGGTGTCGACCGTTTGATGCAATTGCCTACGATGACCCGGTTCCCTTCAAGAATTGCCGCCGCTGCATTTCGAGCCGCGGTGCTTTGCTGCCCGGTGTTTTTGTCCGGCTGTTCGCAAACCGTGACGCTTTATTCCGTTGACGGCGAGTCATGGCAGGGAAGATGGCGGCACGCGCGCGACGAGACCGGTCTTATGCAGATTAGCGGCTCCGCCGGGGAAACACTTGTAGGAACTTTCAAGCCTGTTTCGCGGCAAACTTTTTTCGAGCGGTACGAAAAGACATTCGGGACGGGAGCGATTGCAGCGGATGGTCCGGACGTATCGGCGTTCGGCAACGCCTTCGCGGGAATGCTCGCGGGCTCGAACACTCTGCTTGACGTCGCTTACGGACAAAACTTTAATCCCGCGTCCAGCAAGTCAACCCAGACGGTATCAGGGCCGCTGTTTTACTGGACTGCCAATCTTCAAGGCGACAGAAAAACCACGATGCATTGTTTTTTGATCGGCTCGGCATACACCGGCCATGGTCTCGGCCGCTGCAAAGGCACAGCCGGCAAAGACTACACAGTGGAGTTTTAATCACGTCGTTCGGCCGCGCAGGTGGCGCGATCACGACAATGTTCCCGGAAAATCCTAGACTCGGATGAGAAAAGCCGCTGGCGAGGAATCAGGCCCAGATCGGATTCAGACAATCCTGCGCCAATCCCGTTCAGTCATTGGCAACCGACAGCGTTGCGCATGCCGCCTGGATCGCGATACGGAGAGCTCCTGAACGCGGTTGAGTGTCGCTCGAAGTTCGGCGGTCGACCAGTTCTTGTTTTTCTGCAACTGCATGAGTCCGCTGTAGCTTTTCCGTAACGCACTCTCGGAGACTCTGGTGCCGGACGCCGCGACCGCAGATTTGAATTGCGCGAAAGTAAAAGCTTCGCTTGGGTCGTTCCGGATAAGCGACATTTTGGTAGGTGGCTTGAGATTAGTTCTGCGAAAGGGGTCGGGTAAAGTATCGATGCGCTCCACTGTTAAGCTCGCTGCATTTTGGCCGCTATGCGCCTTGAGACGATTGTCGATCCATGATCGTCCTCTTCTTAAAGCGCACGCCACGGCTTCACTTTCGCTCATTACCCGAAGCGGAAAGCGCACGAACTCCGATTCGCGCTCCGGCCCGATTGGCCAGCTGATATCTGCTTGAGGTGCCCACGAGTTTGTCGCCGCATCGAAACTCGGGAATGCCATGATCACATGTTTTCGATAGGAACGACTCCACATGATTTACTCCTCCCCGCTTGAGCGATCTGGCGAGAGCTATGTTACGTGAGCTGCTGGCTGGACCTAGTAGAAAACCCCTGACTAATTGTGGCAGGTCGACAGGAGAAAACAAGGTACTACGAAAAAAATATTTCGGAGTGACAAGAAAAAAAGGCCCGTCCCATTTGTCTCGGCAATGGGACAGGCCAAAAAACAGATTCGATGACTTTTTAGCGTTACCAGCGATACCACGGTCGATAATGGTAATCCCGGTAGCCACGGTCATGTCGCCAATCCCGGCGGTCGGACCAAATTTCCCGACGTTCACGAGCGATCGCCGCGCGATCTCGAGCAATCTCGCGGGAGCCGGCGCCGTGACGGAGATCGTGACGCAATTCCTCTCTTGCCTTATCGAGGTCTTTGCGGTCCTTATCGTGAGACCATGCCGCCGATGCCGGTGCAGCGAGTCCGACCAAGCCAGTGATCAATGCGAATCCAGCGATGAGATTTTTTACCGATTTCATTGGTACCTCCCTTTCTTACCGTTTGACGTTCTAGAGCTGGAAACGTTTCAGGGCTTTTTTTATGCGCATTCGACTCATTCCGCAATTGAATCAGCAAAATCGCGCATTCGATCGCGCACCTGGAATATTGTTGGCAAATCCGACCTTATGACGAGAATCTCATCCCTATCTTCACGACGTTCACCAGCAAGTCGCTTAGCGATCGGTCTTGTGGCACCGCCAAAGTTCGATATGATATAAACGACGCCTTGTCGGGAATATGAAAGACCTAATTCAGAAGCTGGGTCCCATTGTTCTGGGAAGTGCAACCGTAGTTGCCAATCTCCGCAAATTGCTCGCGGAAACCCGGCCAAACGGCGGGGACGCCCGGATTGAGGCGATTGAAAACGCGTTGCAAATACAGTCCACCCTCAACGAAAGCCTCGATGTGCAGGTCCGCCTGATTCAGGAGCTACTGAAAAAAACCCAGAGGCGGCTGCAAATCGTTACTGTTGCTTTGATCGCCGCCGGAACGCTCGCAGCTCTTGCCCTTGCGGTCGCGGTGATGAAGTAGCGCCAGCCTCAAAATCTTTTTTTCCAGACGAGCTCAATCCCGTTCTGACGTACATGCGGATTCTTCGTTTAGACAACGTTTCTCTGGCTTATGGCTACTTGCCGCTGCTCTCCCACGTCGAGTTTCAAGTTGATCTTGGCGAACGAGTTTGCGTCGTAGGTCGGAACGGTGCCGGAAAAACCACGCTTTTTCGTGTCATTACCGGCAGCGCGACCGCGGATGAAGGCGAGATCTGGCGCGCTGATAATCTGCGCGTTGCTCACCTGGAACAGGAAGTGCCGCCCGACACGGAACAGACTATATTCGAGGTTGTCGCAGGGGGCATCGGCGAATTGGGCTCGCTTCTCACGCGCTACCACAGCCTGGTTCACGACGCCGGCGTAACTGACCGCCACTCGCTTGATGCAATGGCGCGCCTGCAGGCGCGCATCGAAAGCCTCGGCGGCTGGAACGTAAACCAGAAAGTACAAACCGTTCTCACCCGCTTGAGCCTGCCCGAGCATCTTAGACTTTCAGATTGTTCCGGCGGAACCCGGCGCCAGGTGATGCTCGCCCGTGCGCTGGTCAGTGATCCCGACCTCCTCTTGCTCGACGAGCCGACCAATCATCTCGATATCAATGCCATCACTTGGCTCGAGAAATATCTGCAGAATTATCGCGGCGCCCTCATGTTTATCACACACGACCGCACGTTCGTGCGCCGGCTGGCAACACGCATCGTGGAACTGGATCGCGGTAAATTGCTTTCATTTCCAGGAGATTTTGATGCCTATGTGCGGAAAAAGGACGAGCTGTTGGAGATCGAAGAGCGCGCTCAGGCGAAATTCAACAAGCACCTCGCCGAGGAAGAAGCCTGGATTCGCCGCGGCATCAAAGCGCGGCGAACGCGTAATGAAGGAAGGGTCAAAGCGCTGCAACTCATGCGGCGTGAAAAGGCGGAGCGGCTTGCCGCTCAGGAAAAGGCGCGCTTCGGGATCGATTCAGGCGCCCTTTCCGGCAAGCTTGTGGTCGACGTGCGCGGGGTCAGTTTCAGCTTTGGCGAAAATCTCATCATTCGCCATCTGTCCACCCGGATTTTGCGCGGCGATCGGGTCGGAATTATCGGGCCTAACGGCTCCGGCAAGAGCACGCTTCTGCGCCTGGTCCTCGGCGAGTTGCACCCCGACCGCGGTGAGGTCGTGCTCGGAACGCAACTCCAGGTCGCCTATTTCGATCAGCACCGCCGAACTCTGGACCCGAATAAAACCGTGCGGGAAAACATCAGCGACTCTGATTATGTCAGTGTTAGAGGTCGCTCACGGCACGTGATCGGCTATTTAAGGGATTTTCTTTTCCCTGCAGCGCGAGTCGATTCACCGGTCAAGGCGCTTTCCGGTGGCGAACGGAATCGCTTGCTGCTGGCTAAAATCTTTACCCAATCGGCGAATATGATGGTGCTTGACGAGCCCACCAATGATCTGGATGTCGACACTCTGGAGCTGCTCGAAGAACTGCTCGCCGCGTACGAGGGCACGCTCTTGCTGGTGAGTCACGATCGCATGTTCCTCGATAATGTCGTCACCAGCACGTTGGTCTTTGAAGGGGAGGGCACGTTTCGCGAGTATGCCGGCGGTTACGAAGACTGGGAACGCTATCAAAGGCAAATCCCGGCAGCGAACTCAGGCGCTCGACGCAGTGCCGCAGCCAAAGCCGTCCTCCCGCCAATCACAACCAGAACCGCAGAGAAGCGCCGTAGACTCAGCTATAGAGAACAACGCGAGCTCGACGAGTTGCCGGCAAGAATCGAAGCCTTGGAGGCTGAGCAAATTGAACTACACGCGAAAATGGCCGATGGCGACTTTTATCGGCAATCGAGCGAGCAAATTGCCGCCGCCGTAGAGCGCCTCGATGCCCTAAAGCGAGATCTGGAACAGCACTATGAGCGATGGCAAAGCTTGGAGTCGATTGCGGGGCAAGCGCCAACCAAGTGAGCCGCCCGCAAGGAAATTGACCCAATCCGGTGAATCCCGCATAGTCGGTTGTTGATGGTCTCCGAGGAGGAGTGAGAGTGAAATTGCGAATTGCGGCTGTCGACTTGATTAGCAATACCTGCTTTCCGGCGCTCGCGGCCGACGAGTTGGGTTATTTCAAGGCGGAGGGCTTGGGCGCAGAGATCGAGCTCTTTGCGATGCTCAATGCAACCAAAGCTTTGCGTCATGGGACAGTCGACGCCATGATTGCCGGTTCGGTGCACGATGTTTTGACCGAATTTCCCAACTGGGATGGTGTCAAAATCATTGTCGCTTTGTCACAAGGAACGCCTTGGCTGTTGACCGTTAGGTCGGACTTGGCGTGCAAGCGCGGCGACTTGAATGCTCTGCGCGGGCTGCGCTTGACTGCCGCTCAGGGGCCGGACCTTGCGCTCAAGCGGATGCTGCAAATTGCCGATATCGATCCCACCCGCGACCTCGAGATTATCGAACTGCCGGATGCGAAATCCCGGCATGTTTCCTTCGGCGTATTCGCGGCGCACGCGTTGGCAGCGGGGCAAATTGACGGATTCTGGGCCAACGCCATGGGAGCGGAGACTGCGGTCAGCCAGGGCGTGGGAAAGGTTCTCATCGATGTCCGGCGCGGCGATGATCCCGACGAGGTGCGCTCTTTCACCTTCGCTGGTATGGCGACCACCGATGGCTTCATCCAACGCGAGCCCAGCACGGTTGCGGCGGCGGTGCGCGCTATCGTCAAAGCGCAAAAAGCGTTACGTGAGGAGCCCGCGCTTGCGCGCCAAGTCGGCGCCCGGAAATTTCCCGCCGAGTCCGCTGAGTTGATTGCCAACGTCGTGGCCAGAGACGTTGAATTCTACGATCCGGTAATCACGGAAGACGCCATTGCTAAAATGAACCGCTTCGCTCAATCGGTCGGTCATCTTTGGGAACCTGTGTCCTACGATCGGGTTGTCGCGCTTCAATATCGGAGCTTGTGGCAAGATCCAATCACCCGCCAGTCGAGCATCTGAGAGCTTCTGCGAACGTACGGCGAATCCGATCCGAAACTAGCTCGCCATAGTCGGCGGTAAGGGCTTTCTGACCGAAGCATAGAGCAGGCTTGCGACCAGCAACAAACCGGCGGAAGACCAGATCACCAGATCGTAGCTGCGCGTGTGGTCGTAGATCGCACCGGCTATCACCGGACCGATGACGCTCCCCCACGTCGAGACGAAACTCATAGAGCCACGTATTTTGGCAAAGTTTTTTCGCCCGAAATATTCCCCAACCGTCGACCAATTCACCGGGAAGGTCGATTCGACGACACTGAAGAGCGCGATGAAAATCAAAATTGCCCATTCTGAATGTACTCGCGCGAGCACGCACATGGACAGCAAGGCCAAGAGCATGCAAGTCGCCATCAGTTTGGGCTTGGAAAGACGGTCGCCGATCCATCCGAACAGCAGGTGCGAGGGAACTGACATGAACGCCTGCGCCGCCAGAAAGTATGCGGCGCGTTGCTCGCTCAGACCTTTCCAAACCATGAGCGCCACGTAGTGGACGTTGATCGCGCTTAGAATAATTACCCGTATCGCGGTCGCGCTCACGAGAAACCAAAACGAAGAAGTGCGCAGTGCCTGCGCGAGAGTAAAATTGATTTCTTCACTTGCGCGGCCATATTGCGTCTTATCGCCATGCCCGGATACGGCACGATCACCGTCGGGAAGGAGTCCGATGCTTTCCGGTGAACGGCGAACCAAGAGCGCTAATGGCATGCCCACAGCCATAAACACGATGCCGCAGACAAATGCGGCCTGACGCCACCCGAAGGTATGAACCAGGGCGGATAGAACGGGAGTAAAAATAAATCCGCCGATGCCAATCGAGCCGCTGATCAGGGCCATGGCCATGGTCCGCTTGCGGATGAACCAGGTGTTGGCGATGAGCATCGGTGCATCCATGAAGCCGGCGTGAAACGAAAGTGACACCACGCCCATATAAACGATCAGCAGCGTGATATAACTGTGCACTTCCGATAGCAGCATGTGGCCAATGCCGGTCATCATCAATGCCAGGAGCATCAGAGGACGCGGCCCGTGGCGATCCATAAAATAGCCTGCGATCGGCGCCTCGAACGCTCCTTGCGCGCGGGCGAGCGAAAACACCAGTGAGGTGGATGCTCGACTGAGATTCAAATCCTGACTGAGCGGCAGAAAGAAAACCGAGAAGCCGTAGAAGTAGAGACCGCCGCCGAGAATACGCAGCATCGAACCGACTGCGATCATGCGCCAGCCAAAATAAAGATCGGCCAATCGCCCGCGTAAGGAGTGAAGCACGTCACCAACTATGCGCATTTTTTTAAGAGTCCATCGGCGGGATCAAGCGGATGGAATGCTCAAACTACCCAACTGTCGAGACTAAAGCAACGCGATGCGTAAAATTTCAACGACTGGGTGACGCCATAGCGCGGGCCTGGCCGAACTCCTGGAACAGGCTTTCCAAGCTTTCAAAGTCAGCAAGGGTACGAAGCGACGCAAAAGTCGGAAAAATCAGCGGCAGCTCGCCGCGCTCGAACAGTTGGATCGCATGATCGGGGTCGACCCAGAGACTATGGATCACTTCGTAGGAGCTCGGCAATGGCGTTTGGGCCCGCGGTAACTCAGCCAGGAAAAAACGCGTATTGAAACGGAGAGAGTTTTGCGCCGGCGTCTGCCAATGGGAAAAGTGGGCCAGAGCCGACGCATGGCAGTAAAGATTTTCGCTTTCGAGGAGCTCCGCAAAGCTCAGTGTTTTGGAAATCAGCGCGGCATGTTTTTCCGCGAGCCGATAATTTGGCATTTCCTCGATTGAGACGGCGCTTGTGGAATCACCGACGGTCAAAAGAATCCCCACCTCTTCAAAAAGCTCGCGGATCGCAGCGGTCCAAAATCCCAGAGCGGCTTGCGGTCGAACTTGTGCGCCAATGATGTTGCGCGCACGCTCGGGAGTCACACCGGCGCACCGCGCGATCATCCGCGGTGAACAGTCTTCGTTGCTGACGCCGCCGCCGGGAAAACAGTACATGCCGCCCAAAAAACGCATCCCCTCGGGCCGCCGTGTCAGAAAGACTTCAAAACCGGTCGGTTCCAACCGGCGCAGGAGAATCACCGTAGCTGCTGCCCGTACGTTGGTGGTTTCACTCACGATAGATCCAGTCCGAGCGCATCTCCGAAAGCATTACGGCACGGCGGCCCTTCGCAGTAGTAGCTGTTAAAACGCGATCTCGCCTGAGAAAAAAACACAATGCTCGAGGATACCGTGCCCGAGCTCTCGCGATGGACGCAAATTGCGTCGCCCGGATTTGTCGAGTCTCCCGGGAGCGAATGGTCCGCAAGCACGGCTTGCAGCGCCCTGACGGAGACAGGCAAATCACAACCCGATACGGGCATGCGATCTATTACCTCTGCAAAAAGCGCCTCAGCTCGGCGTGCTTTGCTCGAATGGAGTTCGAAATCCATCGCGCTACTGAAAACATGAAGGCCCGTCTCGAGTTTTTGCGTAAGAATGGCTTGGCCTTCGTTATGGGCAACGTAGGCCGCGTATGGGTCGGCAAACAACATCGTAAAAGGATTGTAGCGGATCCGATGCTCTAGAAGAAACGCGCCGGCGTCGGTGAGCGAGTTCTGCATGAGCAAGTCCATACAGAGCGCGCCGCGAGAACGGGCGCTCGGCAGTAGAGGAGGGTCGTCGTTTGAATGGCGATTTAAAATCGCCACGACAAGACCGTGCTCGTTGAAACCCAACCAAGTACCGCCGGCGCGAAGATCTCGGCCGCTGATGATTTTGGGTGTTGTGTCTAAGACGCTCGGCGGCGCCGACGGCCGGTCATAATGCTCATCGCGATTGGCGGCGATGATCAGGGGAAAGTCGTCGAAGGCGCGAAGATAAACGGCTAGCGTACACACTTTCCAGCTTTACCGAATGACTCGAACATGTGCAAACCTGCCGGTTGATTGTCGTTATGGGTCCTTTGTGTTAGCCTCGAAAAAGTTGGAAAGGGCAACCATGTTCCAGTCCGTCACTGATGTCATCTCAGGTTTCGGCGCGCACAATTATATTTGCAACAAAAACGTCGCCACCGTGGTTTATCTCGGCACAAGCTTGCAAAAACCGATTTTGGTCGAAGGCCCGGCTGGAGTGGGCAAAACAGAATTAGGCAAAGTGCTCGCCGATGCGCTCGGCATGCAACTGATTCGCTTGCAGTGCTATGAGGGCCTGGACGAAGCCAAGGCGCTTTACGAATGGGAATACGCCAAGCAACTGCTCTACACACAGATTCTCAAAGAAAAAATCGGCGACATTTTGCAGGGGTCACAGACACTGCAACAAGCAGTGGATTGCATTGCAAATCAGGACGGCGTCTTTTTTTCCGACCGGTTTTTACTGCCACGGCCTTTGTTGCGCGCGTTACTTGCCGAAAAGCCATGCGTCCTGTTGATCGACGAGATCGACAAGGCTGATGCAGAATTCGAAGCGTTTTTACTGGAGGTCCTGAGCGATTTTCAAATCTCGGTGCCGGAAATCGGCACCCTGAAGGCCAGGCACATTCCGCTGGTCGTCCTGACCAGCAATAACAGCCGGGAAATGTCCGACGCCCTGAAGCGGCGCTGTTTGCATCTTTATATTGATTTCCCCGATTCACAGCGGGAGATGGAGATCATCAAGCTCAAGGTGCCCAATGTGGGCGATCGACTCGCGGAAGAAGTGGTTCGACTGCTGCACAGGCTGCGAAAACTCGACTTGAAGAAAACTCCCAGCATCAGCGAAACGCTCGATTGGGTGCGCGCCCTGACTCTGCTCAATGTCAAGCAGCTCGATCAGGAGCTCGTTGAAGAGACGCTTTCCACCTTGGTCAAGTACGAGGCCGACATCCGCAAAGCGCATCAGGAGCTCAAAGCCTATCTGGCGGAAAAACAAGCTCAACGCGGTGTGCCGGCAAGCAGCGACAAAGACCACCTGCACTAAGATCTCCAGCCGGCGATTTGGACATGGAAGATCGTCTGATCGAATTTGCCAGCGTGCTGAGACGTAACGGCATCCGTGTATCACTCGCGGAGAATATGGATGCGTTTCGCGCTCTCGAGTTGGTCGGCATCGCCGATCCGGCGCTCTTTCGCCATACACTGAGGAGCACGCTGGTCAAACGGGCGAGCGACGTCAAACCGTTCGAAGAGCTGTTTGACTATTTCTTTTTAGGCATCGGTCAGGCGCTTGACGCGATCGATCGCCGGATCATGGAAGAGCTTGGGCTTTCGCCCGAGCAATTCCAGGACATGCTGGACCAACTACAGCGGTTGGTCAAGCAAATGGAGGGCGATCTCTCGCAGCTGACCCGCGCTTTGCTGAACAATAATCGGGGCGAACTCGAGCGCTTGCTACGCCAGGCGATGCAGCAGGAGATGGAGCAAGGCATGCCGGACGGCTTTCGCTACACGCCGTACACGCGCATGGCCGCTCGGTTGCAGCTCGATCGGGTACAGAGCGAGATCGAGCGCTTCAAGGGCATACTCCAGATGCTCGGCGAAAACGGTGAAGATCTGCAAAACGTGCTGCGCTATCTCGACGAGCGCATGCGCGATCTCAACCGGCTTTTGCGCGAAATCATTCAGCAGGAGCAACGTAAACGCGGCTTGGAGCCGAGGGACTCGTCGCAGCGCGCTTCGCTGGCCGACAAGAGTTTTGCTTTCTATACCGAAGACGATATTCGGCAGATGAACGAAGCGGTCGCTCGGCTCGCGCAACGGCTGAAAAACAGGCTTTCCGTCAGACGAAAAAAGGCGGCAAGGGGACGCTTCGACATAAAAAAAACGTTGCGCGCCAACCTACAATACGGCGGCGTGCCATTTCATATCCGCCTTGATCAGCGTAAGAAGACCAAACCGCAAGTCATGGTGTTGTGCGACATCTCGGACTCGGTGCTGAATGCTTCCCGCTTTATGCTGCAGTTCGTCTACTCGATCCAGGATCTCTATTCCAAGGTGCGGAGCTTTGTCTTCGTCGCTGAGATCGGCGAGGTCACCCAACTGTTCGAGATCAATGACATTCAAACCGCGGTCGAGGCGGCACTCAAGGGCGACGTGGTCGATGTCTTTTCGCATTCGAATTTTGGCCGCGCGTTCGAGCAGTTTTACAAAAGCTTTTTTTCCGCGGTGAATAGCAAGACCACGGTGTTGATCATCGGCGACGGGCGCAATAACTATAATCGGCCGAACGATTGGGTGTTGCGGGAGATTCAACAGAAGGCCAAGCAGCTCATTTGGCTGAATCCGGAAAGCCGGATGACTTGGGGTATCGGCGACAGCGAAATGCCGCGTTACGTGCCGTATTGTCACATTGCCGAAGAGTGCCGCAGCATCAATCAGCTGTACAAGATCGTCGATTTGATCGTGCCATGAGTAAAAAGATTTACATCCAGACCTACGGTTGTCAGATGAATCAGTACGACACGGAGCGCATCCTGCGCGTCATGGCGCGGCGTGGTTATGAGCGTACCGATGCCGTCGATTGCGCCGACCTGATCGTGCTAAACACCTGCAGCGTGCGCGAAAAGGCGGAACAAAAAGTCTACAGCGCGCTCGGGTGCTGGAGGGAGTACAAGAAGGATCGCCAGGGCGTGGTGATCGGCGTCGGCGGTTGCGTGGCCCAGCAGGAAGGCGAAAATCTGCTCAAACGTGTGCCGCACCTCGACTTAGTATTCGGCACCCATAACATTCACAGACTGCCGGATCTCGTCGAACAAGTTTACGCATCGCGGACCCGACCGGTTGAGACCGCGTTCTTTCGTGACCCGGCCTATATGGAGGACCGCGACGAAGCGACCCAAGTTCACGGTGTCAAAGCGTTCGTCACGATCATGCAAGGCTGCAACAAAGTCTGTAGCTTTTGCATCGTGCCGCATGTTCGCGGCCGTGAGCTGAGCCGGCCGAGCGCAAAGATCGTTGCGGAAGTCGAGTCCCTGGTTGCACGCGGGGTCATCGAGGTGATGCTGCTGGGGCAGAACGTCAACTCGTATGGCAAAGTCACTCCGGGCGAGCTGAGCTTTCCTGAACTGCTGGCGCGTATTAATGCGATCGTTGGGCTGCGACGGATTCGCTTCACGACGTCTCACCCGCAGGATCTTTCGCCGGAATTGATCGAAGCCTTCGCGACCCTCGACAATCTTTGTGAACACCTCCATTTGCCGGTGCAATCCGGTGCCGACAGCGTACTGTCGCGCATGCGTCGCGGCTACACCCGCGATGAGTATCTGCAGCGCATCTATGGCTTGCGCAAACGCTGCCCGAACGTAGCGCTCAGCAGCGACATTATCGTCGGATTTCCCGGCGAAAGCGATGCCGAGTTCGCTCAAACCCTGGAATTGCTGGAACAAGTGCAGTATGATGAAATTTATTCGTTCACATATTCGCCGCGGCCGCAGACCGTCTCAGCAAAGATCTATACGGACGACATCCCCAGCGATGTAAAAAAGGAGCGACTCAAGATCGTGCAGACGCTCCAACAGCGAATCTCGCTGAAAAAGAACCGTAGCCGCATCGGCGAGATTGAGGAAATTCTTATCGAAGGTTCATCGAAGCTCAAGAACGGACAAGTCATGGGTCGCACTCGGAGCAATCGCATCGTGAATGTGACAGCGGCCGGACAATTTGTCGGCCGCCTCGTGCCCGTTCGAATCACCGGCGCCACGTCAACCTCGTTGATCGGTGAGGCGTGGTGGGATGACAGTACTCTCAATTCCCAGCAAGAAGGGGACATGGCATGATGAAAAGAGAAGACACGATCCAAATGTCGGTTGGTGGTTTGACTCTCGACCCGGTCACGAAAACGCCCATCGTGATTCTTAAGGATACAGAAAACAAACTCAATCTGCCGATCTGGATCGGTCTGCTGGAAGCCACTGCGATGGCGACCGAAATCGAGGGCATCAAGATGGCGCGCCCGATGACGCACGACTTGCTGAAGACGATTCTTGGCGAAGTCGGCTGCTCCGTCGAATGCGTGGAGATCACTGAGCTCAAGGAAAACACTTACTATGCGGCCGTTAATCTTCGGGTCTCAGGACGCGAAGTGATAATCGATTCACGTCCGAGCGACGCGATCGCGCTCGCCTTACGTACGAAGAGTCCTATTTACGTCGCCAAAGCCGTGCTCGAGGCCTCTAGCATGCTGCAGCAAAGCGAGGAAGGAAACGAGCGAGGCGTAGAGAACGTCTCGAACGTTTCCAAGGAAAAATGGGCTGAAATTCTCGAGAAGATGGGTCCGGAAGATTTCAAGTACAAGCAGTAGCTTCGAGCTATTCCGGAGCCCTCACCAGCGCCCGTTCCAACTGAAACTCCCGCGATCACCCCATGGCTACTGCGAGCCGACGCATCACCCGCAAACAGTTACGCCAGCCGGACAAATTCCAGGTTTTTTCTGACCAGGCTCTCGAGTACTTCGCGGCGCACAAAGCATTGATGGCTGCAGCGGCCGGCGCGATCATTATTTTTGCGCTCGCGCTATGGGGCTGGCAATTGTTTAAGCAACGGCAAAATGTCGCTGCCTCGCACGAGTTTACTCGGGCGCTCGCATTGTATGAGGGGGACAAATACAGCGAAGCCATTTCAGCCTTTGAAAAGGTACAAAGCTACCGCTGGTCGCGCTACGCGGTCCTGGCGCACCTCTATCTGGCCAATAGCTATCTTGCGACCAAACAGCTCGATAAGGCATTGAATGCGGGTGAAAGGTCGATTGTCGCAACAAAGCCGGAAAGCCTATATCGTCAGATTGCCCTGGTCACACTGGGTGAGACGGAAGAGCAAATGCAGCGATGCAAACCGGCGATCGAGCATTTTTCAGAAGCGCAAAAAATCCCTAGCGCGCTAGAATCGCGCGCCACCCTCGGAAAAGCGCGTTGCGCCGAAGCACTCGGTGATACTCAAACAGCGCTTGAAGCTTACAAGGATTACCTGAAGAACAACCCCGGTTCACCGCTCGCCGTGAAAATAGCCGCCCTCGAGGCGAAGTCCACCGCGCCCACAGCCGCCAAATAATTCCGAATTCATCACTGTTCCACGCCCTGCTTCGTCGATATCCACAACGTCTGATAAGATATAGTTTTTTCGATTACTAGAGTAGGCGAGAGTCACGTCTTACCAGTCCTGTATTATGTAAACTTACGTCAGCAGCTGAAATGACCGGCCTTGATCCATTCCTTAAGTTGCTTTCTCACACGCATACACGTTTCGCTCGGCTCATCATCAGCTAAATCGGCAAGCATTACTGCGTCATCGCGATGATTGGGAGCTGTCACTTTTCCCATCTGATCTACGACTAATCTGTGTCTATCGCCATCGCATATCAATTCAACTACGCAC
>JBIOXP010000336.1:0-10006 GCA_044869705.1 Binatia bacterium
AAGCTTGCGACGGATCCGACCGCCGAGATCGATTTGTATGGCGGTATCCGCCCGACCTTCGGTCCTTTGCAGTTCGATTTCGGCGGCATCTACTACTGGTATCCGCGCGAAACGCAATTCTGCGGCATTCCGGGCGTGTGCGGCGGCAACCCTGGGTTCTTAAACGGCAACACCACGCTTTCCGATACTGACTTCTGGGAAGTGTACGGCAAAGTGTTGTGGACCGTGAACCCGATCGTCACTCTCGGCGCCAACGTCTATTACTCGCCAAGCTGGCTGCATACTGGCGCCTCCGGGACTTATGCCTCGGGCACGGCGAAGTTCACGACTCCTGAAAATATGCTGCCGCACGGCATCATCGCGTATCTGTCCGGTGAGGCTGGCTACTACTGGCTCGGAACCACCAACCTTGTTCCGGGTGTCTTTGTCGATAACGCCGGGACGGGCGGGTGGGATCTTCCGGACTATGCCTACTGGAACGTCGGTATCGGCTTCAACTGGAAGGTCTTTACCCTCGACCTTCGCTATCACGACACCAATCTGACGAAGGCGGAGTGCAATTCGCTCACGGCTGATCCGGGCGCGGCTGGCCCGATCAACACCGTCGTGAACAACTTCACGACAACCGCCCTTTCCCGGTGGTGCGGTGCGGCGTTCGTCGCCAAACTGTCGGCGGACCTGACGCTCGGTAGCTTGAAGTAGATCCAAAGTCTGCCCTCGTAAGAAGCGGCGGCCCTTTATGGCCGCCGCTTTTTTTGCGGCGCTATTGCCCCGATCAGGACGCTGGCGAGAGCGCAGTCTCCTGCACGACGTGGCGATCATCCGCGACGGTAAATGCGAGCCGGCGCCGGTGGAACGCCGCGAGCGTTGCGCGGTGACCGATCGAAACGACGGTCGCTTGCGGAAGTCTCTGGTCGAGCAGCCGATAGAGGGCCGCTTCACTTGGTTCGTCCAGCGAAGCTGTCGCTTCATCGAGAAACAGGAAATCAGGACGGTAAAGAAGTGCGCGCGCAATGCCGAGTCGTTGCTGCTCGCCCAGTGACAGCATTCGATTCCAATGCGCTTCCTCCTCAATGCGCGGCACGAGGGCAGGCAGGCCGACGGCGCTGATGAGCTCCGCGATCGTCGCCGCGTCGAATTGTCCGGGTTCGGCCGGATACGCCACCGCCGCAGCGAGAGGCGCGATCGGAAAGTACGGCCGTTGGGGGAGGATCATCATTCGTGCATTCTTCGGAATTGTGATGGTGCCTTCTCCGAACGGCCAGACACCGCCGAGTGCGCGGAACAGGGTCGATTTGCCTGCGCCCGACGGGCCGCTGATCAGCACGCGCTCGCCGAGTTTGATCGTAACGTCGGTTGCATTGATCAGCGGCTCGCTATTGGGGAGCCTGACCGACAGGTCCTTGAAGCTGACGGCGTTCGAATCGGCCGACGCGACCGCGATGACCGGCGGTTTCACGGCAGCTTCGCGAGCGGTAGCGATGGAACGGTCGAAGCCCGACAGTCGGTCGACCACCGCACGCCATTCCGCGAGTTGCCGGTAGACGTTGACGAAAACAGACAGTGCGCCTTGAACCTGGCCGAAAGCGTTTGCCGTCTGCATGAGTCCGCCCAGCTGAATCGCTCCGGCGAAATAGGCGGGGCTGACCATGATGTAGGGAAAAACAACGGCGGCCTGTGAGTATCCTGCTGTCAGAAAAGTAAGTTTTTTCTGACGCGACATGATCGCCATCCAGTTGGACACGACATTCCCAAAACGCATGAGGAGGCGATCACGCTCGGCCGGCTCGCCCGCGAGTAGCGCGATCTGCTCGGAGTTTTCGCGCACGCGGACCAGGTTGAAACGAAAGTCGGCTTCGTAACGTTGCTGCTGGAAATTCAGCGCGATCAAGGCGCGGCCGACGAGGTGTGTGAACGCTGTTCCGAGGACTGCGTATATCAATGCCGCCCACAGCAGGTATCCCGGGATATCGAATGAAATCCCAAACACATGCAGCGGCGCGGTGGCCGACAAGTTCCAGAGAATGACCGCGAAGGAAGCGAGCGTGACGGTGGCATTCAACAAACTCAATCCGATCGGAAGTATGCCGATCCCGGTCGCGCCCGCGTCGATGAATTGCTTGACATCTTCAGCGATGCGCTGATCGGGGTTATCAGCCGCGTCGCCAAGCAATTGCATCCTGTAATGATTGGATCCGGCGAGCCATTTGTCGAGATAGGTCCGCGTCAGCCAGCGGCGCCAGCGGATCTGAAGCCATTGATTGAGATAGAGCTGATAGACGGCGAGAAAAATATATGCGGTGGCGAGGACACAGAAATATCCGAGCTGATAGACGAACGCGTCCCAGTTCTTATCCTGCAGGGCATTGTAGAAAGTGTTGTTCCACGAGTTGAGCAGCACGTTTATTCCGACGATCGACAATTCAATGCCAATCAGCGCCGCCAGCAGAATACGGCCGGGCCATTTGTCCTCGGAGCGGAAGTAGGGGCTGGCAATTCGCCAGACGATGGCGAGCGTCGAGAACATTTTTCTCACACGAGGTCTCCTCTTTGTCGCGCTCCGGCGGTGCAGAATCCTTCCGTAAACGTTGCAGCAATTTCCGAAGTCAATTCGCTGCCTCCCTGATCGGCGGATCAAAAATTGGGGGAGTCAAAGTGGGTTAGCCCTGCTGACTTATACGAAAGTCGATGTCCGACCAATGCCAGGAGCATTCGCCTCTGCGGCTGTCGGACGATGCGTTAGCGCCATCAAATTCTAATGTTCTTGCCTATCGTCGTGAACTCACACTAGCATGATGAATAAGGGGCGATGCTGCGGTCTTGCACAATGTGCGGGAGCGGGAACGAGTTCGCTTTCCTTAATCAAAACATCGATAAATTTGGGAGGATAATGCCATGCGAGACAAACACGCTGGCGATCAGCGTACGACGCGTCGCCATCTGCTGAGCGCGGGCGTTGCGACTGCGGCGGGTGCGGCGATCGCGGCCCCGTACGTCCGCAACGCTGAGGCAGCGACCACGACAACGTGGAAAATTCAGACCTCGTGGCCTGCGGGCGTCGGTCTCAACACTTTCAAGACCTGGTGCAACGGCATCAAGGAAAAGACCGGCGGCGAACTCGAGTTCAAGCCGTTCGCGGCGAAGGAGGTCGTTGGTGACTTCGAATTGCTCGACGGCGTCAAGAACGGCGTGCTGGAGGCAATGAACTCCTTTTGCGTCTATTGGGTGGGCAAAATCCCGGCGACCGCATTCCTGTCATCTTACCTGATGGGCCTGCGTTATCCGCATGAGTGGGACATCTTCTTTTACGGCCAGAACGGCGTGAAGATGGCCCGGGAAATCTACGCGAAGCAGGGTCTATTTTGGGTAGGTCGCGTCCATCACGGCCCGAATATCGTTCACTCGAAGAAGCCGATCCGCTCGATCGAGGACTTCAAGGACCTCAAGCTGCGCGTGCCTGGCGGCATGATCGCCGAAGGTTTTGCGGCTGCCGGTGCTCGCACGACGCTGCTTCCGGGCGGGGAGGTTTTCTCCGCCCTCGAGAAGGGAACAGTGGACGCGGCTGATTACACGGGACCGGCCGTTAACTGGGACCTCGGATTCCAGCAGGTCACAAAGTACATCTGGGTGGGCCCGCCCGGACTCGAGTCGATCTATCAACCGGTCGACCTCATGGACATCGTCGTGAACATGAACGTCTGGAACAAATTGTCGCCTGCAATGAAGCTATGGGTCGAAAATGAGGTAGAATCCTATTCCGCAGTTCACTTCGGTGCGATCCAGAAAGCGGATATGGAGACCTGGCCGAAGTTCGAAAAAGCCGGAACGCAGATCAATCGTATGCCATCGGAAGACCTTGAAAAGTGGCAGCGCATTGCCACGCCGATCTGGTTCAAGTGGGCCAACAAGGACAAAGACGCAGCACGTCTGTTCAAGGCGCAGCTTGAGATCATGGAGTCGCCGACGTGCGGCTACGTGACGCCTGACATGTACAAGGGCCAGAAGCTCGACCTTTAGAATCGATACACGACGCGACAGTGCGGCGGAGATGATGCTTAGGCATCTTCTCCGCCGCAAAGCGATCAAGGGCCCGGGGACTGCATCGTCATGCCTCATCTGAATTTTGTGCTGCCTCACTGGCTTTACTGGGGCACTTTGCTGGTGTTCCCGCTGATCGCGATGTATCTCGTCAAGCGCCAGCGCCGGCAGGGTGTGCCGCGCGGGCCCTCGTTGTTCATCGCCTACCTATTTTGGTTGTGCTCCGGTTTCATGGGGCTGCACCGGTTTTATCTGAGAAGCATGTGGGGCTTCGCTTATATCCCAGTGTTTCTTGTCATTCTCCATGTAAGCGATGGCATCCGCGATCGTCGTGAGGATGTGTCGCGCACGCACGCGGCTTACGAAGCGACGCTCATCGAGCTCAGCCGCGCAAAGATACCGCCCGGGTCCCAGACAACTCCGGCGATGACCGAACGGCTCCAAAAGGCGGAAGCCGCCGAGGCCAAGGCCAAAACTGAAGCCGATGTCGAAACAAAAGAGATGGATCGCTGGCAAAGCTACTCACGCTGGCTGGCCATTCTGATGGCAGCCATGCTGCTGGTCGACGCCGTGCTACTGCCGGGCCTCGTGCGCCGCGCCAATGCGCGTGAAGCCGCCGAAAGGGCAAACGCGGCACCCGAATTGGTGACGCCTGATGTGCCGACGATCGGGACGCACGAAGATCCGACCATGCATCTTCACACGCGCATCACCGACAAGCTCGAATGGCTCAATGTTCGGATTGGTGAATTCGTCGCCTATTTGGCGGTGATCTCGGTGTTCGTCTATTACTACGAAGTGATTGCGCGGTACGTTTTCAACTCTCCCACCAATTGGGTGCACGAGAGCATGTTTCTCATGTACGGCATGCAATACATGCTGTGCGGCGCATATGCCTATCGCGAAGACCAGCATGTCCGAGTGGACGTGATCTACACAAAGTTTTCGCCGCGCGGGAAGGCGATCGCCGACATCATTACTTCGGTATTCTTCTTCATTTTTATCCTCACGATGACGTGGACCGGCACCAGGTTCGCGATGGACGCCATCAATAACGGGGAAGTGTCTTTCACCGAATGGGGGATCCAGTATTGGCCAGTCAAACTGATGCTCCCGATCGGCGCGGCCCTCATGGCGCTGCAAGGCCTCTCGAAGCTCATCAAGGACATTGTGTTTGTGACGGGCAGGAGAGCCTGAGCCATGGGACTCGAAATCGATATCGCATGGCTGACGGTTCTGTTGTTCGGTTCGCTTGCAATACTGCTCGCGCTTGGCCTGCCGATGGCGTTCTGCACGGGCAGCCTCGCCACCATTTTTCTGTTTGTGTTCGGCACGCCGGCGATCCTGAACATGATGCCGTCGCGCATATTTCCTTTCATGACGGACTATCAGCTGTCCGCCGTGCCGCTGTTCATTTTCATGGCGGCGATGCTGGAGAAGGCGGGCATCATCGAGGAACTGTTCGACGCGGTCTATAAATGGCTCGGCTCGGTCAAGGGTGGGCTAGCAGCGGCAACAGTGCTCGCGTGCACCGCGCTTGCCGCCATGGTCGGCGTTGTCGGTGCGACCGAAGTGACGATGGGCATGATTGCGCTGCCCGCGATGCTCAAGCGCGGCTACGATGAAAAGCTTGCCTGCGGTGCGCTGCTTTCGGGCGGGACATTGGGAATATTGATTCCGCCGTCGGTGATGGCAATTGTCTACGCGGTCGTTGCGCAGCAGTCGCTTGGTGAGTTGCTGGTCGGGTCGATTTTCCCCGGACTGCTGCTGTCAGGGTTATATGTCAGCTATATCCTCGTGCGTTGCTATATCAATCCGAAGCTTGGACCGGCGCTGCCGCCGGAAGAGCGGGTGAGTGGTCGCGAAAAACTGCGGCTGCTTAAAAATACGATTGCGCCAATTCTGCTTATCATTCTGGTGCTCGGCATCATCTTCGTCGGCATTGCGACGCCGGTGGAAGCGGCCGGCATAGGTACTTTCGGCGCCTTGTTTGTTTCGGCCATGCATCGACGTCTGAATTGGCCGGCAATTGAAGAAGCGGCCATTGCCACGCTCAAGGCTACTGCCATGGTCATGTGGATCTTTTTTGGCGCGACCATGTTTGTCGGCTTCTTCATCGTGAAAGGCGGACAGACTTTCGTTGCCAATTCGATTCTCGGCACCGGCCTCCCGCCTTACGGCATCTTGATGTTGATGATGGTGATCTTGTTCGTGCTCGGCATGTTCCTCGACTGGGTTGGCATCCTGCTGCTGACGGTACCGATTTTTTTGCCGATCATGAAAAGCCTGCCCTGGGAGGGTCTGTTCGGGATTCCGGGCGTGAAGCCGGACGACGTGGCGTTGTGGTACGGCGTCATCTTCATGGTCAACATGCAGATGGCGTTCCTGTCGCCACCATTCGGATATTCGCTTTTCTATTTGAAGAGTGTCGCCCCACCGCAGATCACCATGGCCACAATCTTTAAGGCGGCCGTGAACTTCATGATCCTGCAGTGGATCGGGGTGGGACTGTGTATCCTCTTTCCGCAGATCATTCTCTGGCTGCCAAGCATTGTGTACGCAGGCCACTAACCGGCGAAAGGCGAGTTGGCAGCCGTCCAATCGCCTCTTTGGCGAGGGGCAGTCCGCGGCTGCTGTGTTTTCTCGCTGTTTATACGGGCCAGCACTGCGGCGCGGTACCGAGGACTTGTCGCGGCGCGAAAATAAAGCCAGACTAAAGGCTAGGGCAGCGGTGTTAGTCACTGCGATATAAGAACAAAAATAGCCTGTAACATCAAAAACGCTTGAATCACGGGGGAGACACGATGACCAAGGATAATCAACGCTCAACTGCGACCCGCCGCAAGTTCCTCGGCGGGGCCGCGATGACCACAGCGGCGGCGGTAACCGCGCCATCCGTCGTCAAGGCGCAGGGCCCGATCAACATGCGCTGGCAAAGCACGTGGCCCTCGAAAGACATCTTCCACGAATACGCCCTCGACTTCGGCAAGCGCATCAACGACATGACCGGCGGCGATCTGAAGATCGAAGTGCTGCCGGCGGGCGCGGTTGTCCCGGCGTTCCAGTTGCTCGACGCCGTCTCCAAAGGCGTGCTCGACGGCGGCCATGGCGTGCTGGTCTATCACTACGGCAAGCAGCAGGCCCTCGCGCTCTGGGGCTCCAGTCCAGGCTACGCCATGGACGCCAACATGCTGCTCGCCTGGCACAAATACGGCGGCGGCAAGGAATTGCTCAACGAGATCTTCACCTCGATCGGCGCCAACGTCGTTTCGTTCCCGTATGGGCCGATGCCGACACAGCCGCTCGGCTGGTACAAAAAGCCCGTCACCAAAGTCGACGATTTCAAGGGCCTCAAGTTCCGCACCGTCGGCATCTCGATTGACGTGTTCACCGGCATGGGCGCCGCGGTCAACGCGCTGCCCGGCGGCGAAATCGTCGCGGCGATGGACCGTGGCCTGATCGAAGCGGCAGAATTCAACAACGCCACCTCCGATCGCGTTCTCGGATTTGCCGACGTCTCCAAGATCTGCATGCTGCAGAGTTATCATCAGAACGCGGAGCAGATGGAAATTTCGTTCAACAAGACGAAATTCGATGCGCTGCCTGAGAAGATGAGAAATTTGATCGCCAGTGGCGTTGAGGCTGCTTCGCAGGACATGCAGTGGAAGGCGATCGACCGCTACTCGAAGGACTACATCGAGTTGCAGACCAAGGACAACGTGAAGTTCTACAAGACGCCGGACGCGATCCTGAAGCGTCAGCTCGAGATCTTCGATGAAGTTGCCAGGAAGAAGGCGGGTGAGAACCCAATCTTCAAGAAGATCATGGAGTCCCAGATTGCATTCGCCAAACGCGCGGTGCAATGGGAGCAGGATACGGTTGTCAGCCGCAAGATGGTGTTCGACCACTACTTCGGGCCAAACGCCAAGAAGCCAATCTAACGTGCGGCATTAAACTGGCGGAGCACCATTCCGATAATCACGGAATGGTGCTTTGTCATTCCCAACAAAAAGACGACAGAAAAAAATGAGCGTTCAAAGCGTCCTCCACGCAATCGATGGTCTCAGCACCTTGGTCGGAAAGGCCTTTTCATGGTTCATCATGATCTTGATGATCGTGGTCTGTGTCGAGGTATACAAGCGCTACATCCTCAACGCACCGACGGCCTGGATTTTTGACCTGGACAATATGCTCTATGGCACGTTGTTCATGCTGTGCGGCGCCTACACACTCGCGCAAAATGCGCATGTGCGCGGTGACTTTCTCTACAGCTCGATGCGGCCGCGCATGCAAGCCGGCCTCGACCTGGTGTTGTATGTCGTGTTTTTCATCCCGGGCATCGCCGCGTTGATCTATTCAGGCTGGGTGTTTTTCGGCGAGTCCTGGGCCATCAACGAACACTCTAACGTGACGGCTGACGGCCCGCCGTTGTGGCAGTTCAAATTAATGATTCCTGTGGCAGGCGTGCTCGTCATGATTCAGGGCATTGCGGAAATCGTGCGCTGCGTGGTCTGCCTGAAGACGGGTGAATGGCCGAGCCGGCTCAAGGACGTTGCTGAAATCGACGTCATCGAAGAACAGCTGGCTCACAGCGAATATGTCGACGAGGACTCCCGCAAGCTCGCGATCGAGAAGGCCAAGACGATCGACGAGGTTGCGCGCCAGCGCGGCATGGGCGGAGATCTGCAGACATGATGAGCGATCCCGCACTCGGCCTTCTGATGCTCTGCCTCATCGTGGTGGTGATCATGATGGGGTTCCCGACGGCCTTCACGTTGATGGGCCTCGGAATGTTCTTCGGCTACATCGCGTTTTACGTGCCGCATCAGCTGTTCACAGAAAACAAGGTCTTCGACCTGATGGTCCAGCGCACCTACGGCGCCATGACCAACGACGTGCTGGTGTCCATCCCGCTATTCGTCTTGATGGGTTATGTGATGGAGCGCGGTGCGCTCGTCGACAAAATGTTCTACTCGATCCAGCTTGCGTTCCGGCGCGTGCCGGCCTCGCTCGCGGTTGCCACTCTCATCGTCTGCACGTTCTGGGGAATTGCTTCGGGCCTGGTCGGCGCGGTCGTCGTGCTGATGGGCGTCATCGCCTTTAATCCAATGCTGCGCGCCGGTTACGACGTGAAGCTTGCGTCCGGCGTCATCACGGCCGGTGGGACACTCGGTATCCTGATTCCGCCCTCGGTGATGATCATCGTGTATGCGGCCGTTGCCGGGCAATCGGTCGTTAAACTCTACGCCGCCGCGATGTTTCCGGGCTTCTTCCTGTCATTCCTCTACCTGGTCTACATCATTGCCTGGGCGATGATTAACCCGAAGATCGCCCCGCCGCTGCCGCCCGAGTTGACGAAAGTGCCGGTACCGGACTGGTTGCGGAAATTCGAGGCCGCGTATTCACGCAACGTTTTCGTCGGCCTCATTTCTGCGCTGATTTCCCCGGCGCGCGCAACGGCGATCGAAACCGGGACCGGCCGTGTCAGCTATCTCCTGCTTGTGAAGAATTTCGCTTATTCGCTGGTGCCTTTCGCCATCGTCGCGGGGACCCTTTGGCTGACCTGGTGGTACGTCGTCATTCATCAGCAGGTCGTGGCCCAGGCTGCGGTCGAGGGCGTGCAGCAGCTAGGTTCGTCAGTCGCGGAAAAACAAGCAACGGCTGCCGAAGCCGGCCCGCCCGAAGGCTTCTATATGTGGTTCGGCATCATCGCGGTGATCTGCCTGCTGTGGCAGATCAAGTATTACCGCAAACTCGATGCCGACCGACTTGAGATCATCAAGCTGCTGTCGACCTCGATCATGCCGTTGGGAATTCTCACGGTCGTCGTGCTGGCGGTCATCTTGTTCGGCATAACCACCGCGACGGAATCCGCCGGTGTCGGTGCGGCGGGCGCCTTCCTGCTGGCGCTGCAAGCCAAGACTCTCGACTGGAAACGAACGAAAGAGGCGGTGTTCCTGACCGCGAA
>JBIOXP010000337.1:0-3586 GCA_044869705.1 Binatia bacterium
CCGCACGTCATCGGGTGCCCGGTCGTATTTTTTACCGAGCGCAAGCGACTGCGCTTTGTATCGCTTCAAAAATTCTCTTCCTTTGACAGTTGCCCGTATGAAGCGGCGCACTACATCAGGACGTTTCGTCAGCAAATCTTCAGAGGTCGCCAGACCGGTGTAGAGCATTTTAATTTCTTTGCCGATATTCGCGACTTCATGAACGGGATATCCTCGGGTTTGAAGCGTTCGTGAGTCGGCAAATCCCAAAACCGCTGAATCCACCGTCTTCGCAATGAGCGAAGTCACCCGGCCGTTGGTACCGAGCGCGACCCAAATCACGTCGCGCACGGGATCCATGCCATATTTGCGCAAGAGCAGATTGGCCGAACCTTCCATGGTGTCACCGCGGGATGCCACGCCGATCCCCTTGCCGCGCAGATCCGTGACTTTACGAATTTCATCGCGCCAGGTGAGCAAGCGGTAAAGCGGCCGATCCAGGTTGACGTACACAACCTTGAGTCGAATATCGCGTAAACTGGCGTTGAGCGACGAACCGGACGAAGTGCTGAAATGGATATCCCCAGAGACGAGTGCTTTCGTCGCGAGACCGCCCGGCATGGCGATCCAATCGACGTTGAACCCTTCATCGCGATAAAAGCCGAGTTCCTTGGCTATGAAATGTGGATAGTAAATGACGCCGAAGCTGGCAAATGACACGCGCAGGTCCTCAAGCTTCGTTGCCTGCGCGCCGCACGGAACTGCCCACGACATCAAAAGCGCGAGCAAGAGGATCAGACGCATATTCGAGAACAGCTTACTGCACTTCGTACCGCGTCTCGCGCTCGGAAACGTTGTTGAACGCTTTGGGATGAACCAGCTTTCGGCTATAGAGCACCATGCGCAGAAATCCCGGACTGCCGGTGATCCGGTGCGCCACGCCGCGTGGAATATAAGACATCTGGCCGGGATCGAGCTCGAGCGCGCCCCATTCCGTGTGGTTCAGCGAATGACCGCGGAATTGGAACCAGATTTCGTCCTCGTCGCAACCTCGGTGAAAGCCATTTTGTTCTTGCTCGAGATTATAAACGTCGACCCGGAACTCCTTGCCGTTATATAGCACCGGCGCGCGTGCGCCACCTTTGCCTGTCATCCCAGTGAAATAATTGAACGCGCTGAGTTTCCGGACGATTCTGCCACCTTCACGCTTGCAGCCAATCAGTGCCGCTACATCCCGTTCCACCCAGAGATCGGATTGTGGATCCCAAAAGCTGATATGTTCCAACACCGGGCCAGTATCAGCGCCGTTGGCTTTGTGTCCATTCGAAGCCGGCATCGGCTCTGAGGCGCGCACAGAAAAACTTCTCTGTATCGTCGGCTTTTCCGGATCAACGCCTTCGGTAACAAACTCTTGCGTCGCCACTCGCACGCGTAGGCATTCGTCCGAGCCTATGGAACGATGGGAAATCGCCGAGGGAACCAGCACGATCTCGCCCGGCGCGACTTCGACAACTCCCGATTCACTTTCGATAGTCGAGCGCCCGGAAAACTGCAAATAGACGATATCGTGATCCGCCGCCCGGGTAAGCTGTGCTTCCTGTCCGGCGAGATATTCTGTCGCGACACGCAAACTCTCGCCTTCGAAAATCGTCGCGCGAGCTCGGTTGCCGGTCAGAGGAGTACTGCGCAGAAGGTCGAATGGCCGGATCTTCGGCACCATGCGTTGTCCCATCCGGGCGGTTCCGATCACCGCGCTTTTTTCGCGTTCCACCCAGATGTGCTCCGGCGGTTCCCGATGCGTCATGAACTCGCGAATCTTCTTGCCCATGATAGTCACCTCCAACAGTGCGTCAGCCAATCGACGTTAGGCTATGCTCTAACCTGCTGTCAAGCAAAGCACGAGAGCGATCACCCTCCGTCTACGACTACGTGAGAACATCAAGAAAGATATCTCGCTTTGCTCGAATGACAAAAAAGATCTGTCATCTCGAACCGTTCCGCACGATACCGACGGTAAACTCCGTGAGAGATTTTTTTCACAGACAATCGCGCCTCTGCTTGTCTGTCTCGCGTGCCTCATATATACACGCCGTGAGGAGTTTGGAGATGTCTCAAAATCCAGCAGTTAGTTTGGAACGTATAGATCACGGCGTCCTTCCTTCCAACGACCTCGGCCGCGCGTTTCGCTTCTGGTCCTCTTTCATGGGCGCGCGGCTTGGCTTTCACGCCAACTTGAACATCCGCGGCCTCAATCGAGAAGTCCCCATGATCCTCTTTTTCACTGTCGCCAATCATCCAGGGTTTGGTCTCGCGCTGCAAGATTATCGCTTGTCGCCGGCACCCGCTGGGCCTATGGAAGGAGTCGTCTGGGGTTTCGAGGTCGCCGACAATGATCTTTCGGCCGCCGCGAGCCAGGCGGAGAAGCACAAGGTTCGCTGGAAACGGTTTACGGATTATTCTGATTCGAGCCCGATTGACGAATCTCTTTTCGTGACCGATCCCGACGGCAACACAATCGAACTTTGTCATCGCAAACATCCGTCCGATGTAGCGCCACAACCCGGTTCAGTTCCGCTCAGAAGAATCAGCCATGTTCGCATAGAAGTAACCGACTTAAACTTGGCACGTTCATGGTACACGGATACCTTCGGCGTGATCGAAGCCGAACAAGTCGAGGGCGACGCTCAGGTGACTCTCACCGTGCCTCAATCGGGTCAACTGTTGATTTTGCGCAAAGTCGATCGTGTCTCCGAGCGCAGCACACGGTGCTTCAAAGGCCCGCACATCGATCTGCGCTCCAGCGAAGAGGCGTATCCAGAAATATTAAGACGCTTCGACCGAAAAGAAACCTATTGGGGTCCCGATCCCCACCTCATTCCGTGGCACGAGCCGGACGCTAATACCACATATGGTTACGATCCTTTTGGCAATCGTATCCAGATCGGCGTCATCGCCAAACGGCCGATGCACTTCGGCGAGGTCGCGCGCTTCGCGCCGCGCGCGGATTCCTAGCTAATCAGTAGCGCATAATGCCATCGGCTAAATTCCGTGCCGTAATCTGCGCGTTGCTTGGCTTGCATCTCGCCGCGGCGGCATCAAATATCGCTTTCGCCGAAGACAAAGTCCGCTTCTCCGTCGCAGCCGTAACCGGCAGCTACATGGATGAGTTTGTTGCCATCGAGAAGGGCTATCATCACGACGAAGGCCTCTCGGTCGAAATGATTCGCGCCGGGGGCGGCATTGCGACACAAGCGCTCATCGCTGGCGATCTTCATTTCAGCACCTCGGCTGGGTCGGCATTGAGCGCGATGTTGCGCGGCGCCGAAATCACGGTGGTCTATACCAACATCGATCGACCCGGCTACCAACTATGGACCGGACAGCCCGAAATAGGAACTCTAAAAGATCTCGTCGGGAAAAAGGTCGGCGTGACAAGCCGCGGTGACACCCAGGAACTCGCCGTTCGCTTGTTGCTCCGCAAACACGGCATCAACGGCAATGCGGTGGTTTATGTTCCGGTTGGTTTTGGCGCAACGCGGCTGGCAGCGCTCCAGACCGGTGTTGTCGATGCCGCGCCGCTTGGCGCCGGAGATTTCGCGCAGCTCAA
>JBIOXP010000338.1:0-3343 GCA_044869705.1 Binatia bacterium
CGTCAAGTTAACAACCAACACCGTTTCACGGAAAAGATAGGGAATCCCTCCAAAAACGCACTACCTAGCGAGCATGTTCCCTTTTCGTTTCCAATAACTTCTTACGTCTTCAGGCCTTTGTCGATGAGCATTCTAATAGCTTGAGAACGCGTCACTTTGTTTCCAGTTGCCCACCGATTCACGGCTTCCCTTAGCTGATCGGGCAACCGAATAGCGAGAACTGGATCTCGACCAGTCGCCGGTCTGCCTCGCTTCTTTTTTGGTATTACCTTTATTGACTTTGCCATTTTTTTGGTATTACCTAAAATAGTACCCTCGCCATTCCTAATGAACCCGTTTTGCCATGCTGTCATCATGCGGGTTTCAAAATGACCGCCGATAACTCCCCTTCTCGGAGGCTCGTGCAGGTCCGACCGGTCGTCTGCGCGGCAATGAGCGTCGTGCCACTGCCGAGGAAGGGGTCATAGACCGCCTCCCCGACGGTGCTGTTATTGAGGATCGGTCGGCGCATGCATTCGACCGGCTTCTGCGTGACGGTGCGTCGCCGTTTTGGCATCCTGGCCGCTGCTCGATATGGTCCAGAGCGTCGTCTGCTTGGGTCGCCCGTCCAAGGGCCCTTGCTGCGGACGGCACATCAGCAGGGTCCGTGCTGCCAGTGATAGTCACCGCGGCCGATTACGAGCCGCTCCTTAGCCCATTGCCACGTTGGGCTGCTGGCCTAGATGCTTCCTTTGTAACCATCGTTCCGTCAGACGCCAGTCACAGCCATCAGATCTATCTCGATGAGAAAATCCGGATGGGAGAGGCGCGTCACGCCGATGAGTGTGCTCGGCGGCGGCCGGTCGGGATGCCACGGAAAGGTCATCGTCGGATCGGTTTGAATTTTGATGAAAGCATCCATGTCGAGCACGTAGAGACGGCGGAACACCACGTCGTCCCACGTCGCACCGGCAGCCTTTAGCTGGATCGTTAGGGCTTCCATGACGCGATGATATTGGCCACGCATGTCTCCAACGAACATCGGCTTGTAGTTCTCGTCGGATGCCGTCTGGCCCGCGATATAGATCATCTTACTGGGGCCGGTAACCGTGATAACGCGGCTATAGGCTGGATGCTTGAACAGCTCCGGCGGATGAATGAATCTCTTGTCCACGTCGATGTCTCCTTACTGACTTAGAATGTCGGCGGCGTGTTGAGCCAAAGGATACGAGCCACCTTCTTGCAGCTGTTCATGTACGAATGCGGCCGCTCGGACCGAAAATGGAAGCTGTCGCCAGGCCGCAATCGATACCTCCTCTTGTCGATGATCAAATCCAGCTCACCATCGAGTACATAACCGAACTCCTCGCCCTCATGCGTGATGACGCCTTCGCTGCCGCCGCCAGGCTGGATGTCGTTGATGTAGCCGGACAGCAGGTTGCCGCTGCGGCTCGGAATTAATGCTTCGAGCTTGTGACCCTTGCCCTGCCCGGCCTGAACCGTCGGGCGTTCGCCCTGCCGCAGGACGACATTGCCGTCCTCGTCATCCGCCCCTTGAAACAGACCGGACACCGGCATGTTCAGCGCCAGCGCGACGCGGTGCATCGTCTTAATCGAAGGATTGGCGCTGCCGTTTTCGACGCGCGACAGCATCGATTCCGAGCAATGGGCGAGACTGGCGAGCTTCTTCAAAGTCAGACCCTTGAGCAGGCGCATATGCTTCATCTTAAGGCCGACACGGCTCTCAGGCGCCTGAACCCGTTTTTCCTTCTTTCGAACTGCAGCCTTCATTCGTCGCTTCCCGTAGGCATCTTCGTTCAGCGGACAGCCGCGGGCATTTCGGTGCTGTCAGCCATCCCTTCTGCTTTGGAGGTTTGCGTCCGTTCCAACCCGCACGTGAATCGCCTCCGCGTAGTTGATCGTTTTTAGCCCTTTGGCACGTGCTTGGGCCCCCGCATGAACTTGTCGATCCACCACGAGTGGAAAACGTAGCGCAACACTTCCACGTCTGATTCGCCATATTTACCAGTGGCGGTCAGTTGCGAGAGCCACTCCTTCTCCTCGTCGCTGAGTTCGATCTCGATCTCTGAGATCTCGATCGGCACATTGGTGAAATCGGGCTTGTAAGAGAAGTCCTTGTACAGTTCGCGATCAGCCTTGATGTTCTTGATCTTGAACATTTCCGGATTGCGCTGGTTCTTAAGGCGCGGCGGCTCGTTGACCTTAGCCCAATCAGAATCGGCAGCGTCGAACACGCTCAGCTTCAGTGGCTTTAGTTCAAAATTACTGGTCATCATGACGTCGGCGCCACAGACATTCGGTATCGCCAGGACATCCATTAGCGCTAGTAGTTCAACATAATCGCCCGCTTTGGCCATGTTCTTTGCGATGTAGGGATGACCGTCCGACGCGACGCCGGTGTGCATGAAGAAGTTGAATGAGTCATGCACGTCGTCGGGAGTCAGGCCGTATTCGCGTTGCGCTTCGGCTTGGATGTCGTGGCAGTTCGTATGTACGGCCAAGCCGTACTGGTGCTCGAACAGGAAGGCGCTACAGCGCGGATAGAGCACGTCATTGGTGCCGACGGTGTCCTCGATGATCGCCATCATTGGCCGCTCTCGCGGAGGCGCCGACCAGAGGAAATCGCCTTTGGTCGGATGCATGCCATGCAGGTGGCGCGTGCGGCCGGTGTGGAAGAATTCCTTGTAATCGTGCAGATTAAAGCAGTTGAAGTCCGCACATTGTCGGCCGGTCGTTTGTGCGATGCGCAAAATCTGGCCGCGCCGCAATTCCAGCGCCTTGCCAGTGCCGGGCTGGATAATGAGTTCTTGAAGCAGTTTGCGCTCAGCCGTCGTCATTTTCTTTTTCCGGCTGCGGAAGATTGGCTTTGGCAAATTCGCGCAAGGCGCGTCGAACCAGATCGTCGCGGCTGTTGCTCTCACCGGACCTGATGGTGTTGTCGATCAATTCGATCTGCTGCTGATTAAGGCGCAGCTTGATCTTCGATGTTGCCATGCATCCTCCTGCGGCGCTCATTTCCGCGCCGCGAACGGCGCGGAAATGAATGTTGCCGTCAATTATGGGGTCCAGCCTTTAGGCGCCTGCATGCCGGTCTTGTTGATCGAGTTAAGGTTGGCGGCGGTCACGGGGATGAGTGGGACCTCGACCTTCTTCGCCGCCAGTGGCTTGCCCTTCACGATCGCGTCCATCAACTGGACGGCCGTGCGGCCGATGACCACCGGCTGCTGCGCCACCACGTAGTCGGCGCAGCCGGCACGCATCATCTCTTCGGCAGCTTCACCGAGCACGGCGAACAGGATCTTCACCTTGCCACACTTCTGGGCGCCCTGCGCCGCGCGCGCAG
>JBIOXP010000339.1:0-3636 GCA_044869705.1 Binatia bacterium
CAGGATCTTTTCAGTCAGAACACGATCGCGGATTATCTCTTCGCGAAAGACCAGATCTTCGCGAGCCTGACCCTAAGCGCCGAAGAGCTAAATCTTTACCAGCAGATCTATGCCCTGTTGAACGCTCGCGTGCCGAAACCCGATCTCGTGGTTTACCTCCAGGCGCGTCCCGAAGTGCTTTACAAAAGGGTTAAAAAAAGGGATAAAAAATACGAACGTGGCGTGACTTTCGAGTACCTCGGCGAGGTGGCTCAGGCGTATAATCGGTTCTTTTTTCATTACGATGAAACGCCGCTGCTGGTGGTCAACACGTCCGAGATTGATTTCGTGTCGAGCAGCAAGGATCTGGCTGACTTGATCAAAGAAATCAATCGAATGGGGTCGGGAACACAGCACTACATACCGCTTGGATCCAGGTAATCTGGACTGAGACGGATGCCAAAAGGCGTTTACCCGGGGAGAGAAGCGGCTCTTCCTGCCTCTGTGGCCTTCCGGATTAGTTCCGGAGGGCTTTTTTCTTTGAGGAGGCGCGATATGGGAGAAAAGATAACCACCCCTCATATCGTTAAAATGAAGGGACAGGGCGAGAAGATCACGTGCCTGACAGCGTACGATTACTCTTTTGCGCGCATCCTCGACGAGGCGGGAGTGGAGATGCTGCTCGTGGGCGACTCGGTCGGGTGTGTGGTCCAGGGAAATCACAATACTTTGGCTGTGACCATGGACGAAATGATCTACCATACGCGCTCGGTCGCGCGTGGACGCAGACGCGCGCTCGTCATCGGCGATATGCCGTTTATGTCTTACCAAGTCAGTAAAGAGAAGGCGCTCGCAAACGCTGGCCGTTTTCTGCAGGAGGGCGGCGCCGAGGCAGTGAAACTGGAAGGCGGCGTAAATGTGCGTGAAACGATCGATGCGCTCGTCAAGGCCGGCATTCCGGTCATGGGCCATATCGGTCTCACGCCCCAATCGGTGCATCAATTCGGCGGTTACAAAATTCAAGGCCGGCAAAAGGAGCGGCGCGAGGCGGTCCTGCAAGATGCGATCGCGCTCGAAGACGCCGGCGCTTTCTCGCTGGTGCTGGAAGGTATGCCGGTGGATCTGGCCGAGGAAATCACCGGCCGCTTAAAAATTCCCACGATCGGGATCGGCGCGGGCATCGGCTGCGACGGCCAGGTGCTGGTCGTTCATGACATGTTGGGCTTGTTTGATGATTTCCAACCGAAATTCGTCAAACGATACGCCGACGTCAAAACGGTTATCCTCGAAGCGGCGAAGGAATATATCAGCGACGTGAAAGAAAAAAAATTTCCCACAGAAGAGCACTCCTTCAGGTAAGAATGGGGAGTTGGAATAATGGAGTATAGGAGTGTTGGCTTCGTGCCATTACTCCAACACTCCAGGTTATTTTCACCATGCAGATCATCGAGACCGTTTCCGCTATGCGGGATTGGAGCGAACGCGAACGGCGCGCAGGCGAGCGCATCGCTCTGGTTCCGACCATGGGATTTTTGCACGAGGGACATCTAGCTCTCGTCCGCGACGCGAAACGGCGCGCGGATCGGGTGGTGGTGTCGATCTTCGTCAACCCGACGCAGTTTGGGCCGGGGGAAGACTTTGCCGCCTATCCGCGCGATTTGGCGCGCGACTGCCGGCTGCTGGAGAAGGAACAGATCGATGTTGTTTTTCATCCTGCGCTGGCAGCGATGTATCCAGATGGCGCTGAGACTTACATTGAAGTCGAGAAGCTAAGCCTTCCGCTCTGCGGCGTGACGAGACCGGGGCACTTTCGCGGCATGGCGACGGCGGTGGCGAAGCTCTTCAATATAGTCCGCCCTCATGTGGCGCTCTTCGGCGAGAAAGATTATCAGCAGCTGCAAGTCATCCGCAAAATGGTTCGGGACCTGAGCATGGCGGTGGAAATCGTCGGCCATCCGATCGTTCGGGAAGCTGACGGGCTGGCGATGAGCTCGCGCAACGCCTATCTGACGGCCGCCGAGCGCCGAGCGGCGGTTTGCTTGTCCCGTGCGCTCTGTAAAGCGGAACGATTACTCAGGCGTGGCGAAAGCTCCGCTCAGTCGTTGCTCTCGGTCGTCTCGGCCGAGTTGGCGAAGGAGCCGCTCGCAAAGTTGGAATACGCGAAACTGTGCGACCCGGAAACTTTGATCGATATCGAGCGAGTCGATCGAAGCGCGCTCCTTGCGTTGGCGGTCCGCTTCGGGAAAGCGCGCTTGATCGACAACCGGGTGCTCACCCGATAGGCCAACGATGCCGCCTCTGGACGACGGAGCGACAAAGCCGAAGACCCGCTGGACCGAATCCCTGCGGAGCCATTTTCTCGCCGGCTTGCTGGTATTTCTTCCGCTGGCGATTACCCTATGGTTTATCGGTTGGGTGATCAATTTGTTGGACAGCGTCCTGGCGGTGCTGCCCGACGCGCTTCATCCCAATAGCTATCTGCCGTTCGCGATTCCCAAGCTCGGCGCACTGGTCACGCTCCTGCTGATTCTTTTTCTCGGCTTTTTGACCCGGGGCGTAGCGACTCGGCGATTTCTCGCCGCCTGGGAAAATGTATTTATACAGATCCCGGTGTTTCGTGGCGTTTACACTGCGGTACAGAAACTGGTCCAGACTTTTCTTGGTCAGTCCAATGCGCAGCGCCAGGTGGTCATGATCGAATACCCGCGTACCGGAGTGTACACCATTGGTTTTGCCATGGGCCGCGCATGGTCGCATCTGGAAGACAAGAAAAGCGCCCAGTTGGTCAATGTTTTTATTCCCACTACACCCAACCCCACGTCGGGCTTCTATCTACTGGTGCCGATCCACGAAGTCACACCGCTCAATCTGACCATGGAAGAAGGTCTGAAGTTGATCACCTCGGGTGGTTTGATCACCCCTGAGGATCGGCCGCGAATCAATGGCAAATAAGCAGCGCGCCTCGGGCGAAAAAATTATTTGCGTCAATCGCCAGGCGCGGCACAACTATTTCATCGACGAGACTTACGAGGCGGGGCTCGTGCTGGTCGGCAGCGAAGTCAAATCGTTGCGCGACGGCAAAGCCAACCTGGTCGACAGCTACGGACAGATTCGTCACGGCGAAGCTTTCTTGATCAATGCGCACATCAGCCCGTATGCGGGCGCGAACCAGTTCAATCACGAGCCGAATCGCACTCGCAAGCTCTTGCTTCATGCGCGCGAGATCGAGCGCTTGACGGGCAAGACCAAGGAGCGCGGGCTGACATTGATACCGCTAAAACTCTACTTCAAAGACGGGCGCGCTAAGGTCGAGCTCGGCCTGGCGCGTGGCAAAAAGCTTTACGACAAACGCGAAACGTTGCGCCGCAAAGTCGCGCAGCGTGAAGTCGAGAGATCTCTCAAGTCGCGCCATTAGCTCTGCGCGTGCGGGTTCAAACTTCACGTTTCAAGTTCAAAGACCGATTGAACGGTTGGAACGTATTTCCCAGGCCGACCGAACTGGAAACCCCAGATGCAAAACGTTAGACTGTCGGCATGGGGGCGATGTGGGTTCGACGGGGGTGGGAAGTCAGAGTGGCATGCCGGGGTGCTGTTATCCCGTTAAACAAACAGTTCTGCAAATTTAAACGCAGATAATTTTGAATACGCCCTAGCTGC
>JBIOXP010000340.1:0-4140 GCA_044869705.1 Binatia bacterium
GGAATCGCCATGCGCTGGCTCTCGAAGGCTAGGTTGATCGAACCCTGCTTGACCACCGAATAGATGTAATAGCCCCATGGATCGTTGTCGACCAACACGTAAACCGGCAACTTATACTCGTCGTGGAGGCGCCGGGCCAAGCGCCTCACGCCGCGCGGCGGCTGGCCGTTTCCGGTCAGCAAAATGCAGTTGTATCGGCGCCAGAATTTGTCTTCCGACAGGCGGTTCCATTGCGTGCCCTTCTCGACGAGCAGCACGAAATCCGCCGTGCACTTGCTGATCTGAATATATTCCGGCTCCACAATAGATGGAACCGAGTAACCGCCCTTGCCGAGCCGCGTGCAATCGACCCGATCGCCGTCATCGGTCAAAACCAGCGGCCCAACGACCGTGCCGGAGTTCTCGGCGCGAACGTGCAGCTCTTCGCGCAGCGCCTCGAGCGTCACTTCGAGATCTTCGATCAGCGGGTCCGACTCGTTCTGGCCATCGAAAGTATTTTCGTGCGAATTCTTTATCGTGTGCTTGGTGCGGTAGTAGATCTCGCGCAATGAGGTGGTCAAATTGGCGCGCTGTAGCTCGGCGAGCGCATCGGCGACGAGCACCGTCTGCATGAATTTCTTCGCCATCCCGACATTAAAAAAAGAGCGCGCCTGTTTTCGTCGGCCCATTTCAATCAGGCCACGCTTGTCGTCGAAGGTGATATTGGCTAGGCTTCGCACCGGGATGGACAGGGTCGGATCCTGGCTGCGCTGCGCTGCGCTGATCACCACGTCGGCGACGCCGACAAGCTTTTTTTCAACGGCGCCGTTCTTATTTGCTTTTTTTCTTGCCATTTTTCTTTCCTGTGCCCTTTTTTCGGCCGCTTGCTGCAGCGGTCTTTTCAGCGAACGGAAGAACGGCTTGTTTCTGAGGGGCGGCGGTCTTGCTGTCTCGTTTTGAGGTCTTTACCGGTTTTCCCTTGAGCGCTTCCTCGGCTTTTTCTTTAGCCAAAGTCGGCAATGCGAGCTCCGCCTCGTCATCGGCGGGTTCTTCTGCGGGCGCGACGGTCCTCTCATCCGGCAAAGCCGGCGCATCTCCTTCGACACCTTCGGGCGTGACAATGATCGAATCGGGGAGTCCTTCGGGGCCCGTTTTCTTCCCCAACAGCTCGTCGGTTTTCGGCCCGCCAGTGCGCTTCAGTGCGATCTTCTGCAGCTGCTCTTTCAGTTTTTCTTTGGGCAGCTTGCCGCCTTTGAGTCGATTGCAGGCCTCGACGACTTCCTCGATATAGAGCTCGAATATATTGCGCCGGCGGAACTCGCTCTTTGCATGCTCACGGCGTCTCACAAAGACGCCGAGCCGCCGTCCACACTCCTGCAGAGCCAGTCTGATTTCCTTACGAATCTCGTCGTAATCTGCAATCGCTTCCTTGGATTCGCTCGTGAACGGCACCCAAACCGACGCCATGTGAACAAAGATCACCATCGGGCCGGCGGGTAACGCGCCTCTGGATTGAGCAATGCCGTAATTGCGCCAGCTGGTCTCGAGCACCGCCTTGAAGGTCGCGCAGGCCGACTGTTGATAGAGAAGCGGCACACGATTGGCGTAGCGAATGACGCGCGCCAGCTCATCGTCGTCGTCCCGCGCTTCCCCCTCGGCGAGGGGCGCCTTGGGTGCGCTGTTGTCTGTCGATTGCTCAGGGCCTTTGCCGAAGGCCAGACCGGCTTCAATGACAAAAGGATTGCCGCGGTAAACCGCCGGCGGTCGGGTGACCGCAGTATAGAAATCTCCCTTGATCTGCTTGTACAGTCCGTGAAGAATTGCGCGCTCGCCGATCGGCGAGATGCAATTTGTCGGTGGCGCCATGATTTTTGTCGATTGGATCGCCTTGTAGAGCGCCTCGGCCGGAGCACCGTGAACGTTCCGCGGCCGAGTATCGGGAGAGAGCTTTGCGGTTTTGCAGATCTCCTGCGCGATGTTCGGTGAAACGCGGCTGAAATCACTCGACAGAAAACCGGCAAGTGAATGACTCTTGGTATCGTGCAACATGCGCAACAGGATTCCGAACTCGATGCCGTACGGATGCGGTTTGATCTCGCGCGGCTGTAGCGGCAACTCTTCTATCGTCCGTGAATATTCTTTGACCTCGCCTTCGGGCGTATGGTAGACGAGCCCCACGTGCGGATTGGCAATCGCGGTCTGCTCGAGGTACTCGTCCACGGAGGCTCGGCCCTTCTGGTACCGTCCTTCGATCTCGAGAGTGACCTGGGTGCCGCGGTGGTTTTCCCATTCGATTTGCTTCTGCTCAAAAATTCTTGGCTCGTTTTTTTTCGTGTCGATTTGCACTTCGAAGTAGTGCGCCGGCGTTCGGGCGCTCGTGCGCGAGATGATTTGCACCGGCTTGCCGGTGGTCAATTGCGCGTACATGCCCGCCGCCGAAATGCCGATGCCCTGCTGGCCACGGCTCATGCGCAGCCGATGAAACTTCGAACCGTACAGGAGTTTGGCAAAGATCCGTGGGATCTGCTGGCGCACAATGCCCGGTCCGTAGTCGACCACCGTCACCCGAAATCGGTTTGCCTGACTCGGGGGCGGTGCGGTATCACCATTGGCGGACACTTCCAGTTTGATCACGACCTCGGGCAGGATGCCGGCTTCTTCGCAGGCGTCGAGCGCGTTATCCACCGCTTCTTTGACGCAAGTCAGCAGCGCCTTGCGCGGATTGTCGAAACCGAGCAAATGGCGATTCTTGGTGAAAAATTCAGACACGGAAATTTCGCGCTGGCGCGCTCCCATTTCCGCGGCCGAGATCGCTAGTTTGGGTTCGACACCGTTGGCGGCGCCATTCTTTGGCATCGGTTTAGACATTGTTGCGGCGATTCTCCGTCAATTCAGAGTTGGAAACTAAAGAAGGTCAATCTTGGAGGCGAACGGCTCGGTCGGAAATTGCCCCGTCTTGTTGTGCCAGCCTTGCCGTGGGTACGTGCCGCCACTGCGCAGCAGATAGCAGCAGGTCGGATCTTGCCTCAATGTACGATAAAGCGAAGTATACCAGAGTGCAAAATTTTTTCGAACTGTTTCGCGGCGATTTTTGCCGGGTTCGAATGTTTGCATCCCCCGTCGAGATTCGTTATCTCAACTCTAGACATCCGACAGGAGAATTGTTTGCCTTCAAGCCTGAACCAGACGCGCGCTCAAAATTTACCACCGATCACAAATCGAAAAGTCGCCTTCGCTGCCCTGCAACACCGCCACTTCCGCGGTTTTTTTGTGTCCACGATGCTGGCGATGATGGCGGACAATATCGAGCACGTGATCAGCTATTGGGTGCTCTTCGAAAAATTTCAGTCACCGGTGCTTGCCGGATTCGCGGTCATCAGCCACTGGACTCCATTTTTGTTTTTGTCCGTGTACTTCGGCGGCTTGGCTGATCGGCACGACTGTCGGCGGCTCATCCAGATTGCCCAGGTGATGTACATGTTCGTTTCCGCCGCCTGGGCGTTTTTCTTTTTCACCGGAACGATCGAAGTCTGGCATGCCTGCGTTTTGTTGGTGATCCACGGCGTTGCTGGAGTGTTCTGGACGCCTGCGGAACAGTTGATCATTCACGATATCGTTGGTCCGCAGGATTTGCCGAGCGCAGTGCGCTTGAACGCGACGAGCAGACAATTGGGCATCCTTTTCGGGCCCGCAGTCGGAGGAGGCTTGTTGCTGTGGCTCGGGCCATCGGCTGGACTGATGGTCAATGCTTTGATCTATGTGCCGTTCACGATCTGGCTTGCGCTTGTCCCATACACGGGGCATACGCGCGAAGGGGCGGTGCCGCGCCGTGCGCTCCGTTGGCGCGATGCTTTCGATATCATGCGAGAGATCGCGGACAACCGTCCGATCGTCACGATGATCGTGCTCGGCGGCGCAGCGTCGCTGTTTGTCGGTAATGCATTCCAAGCCAATATGCCCGAGTTCGCTCACGACCTCGGTACCGGCAAAGCGGACTTCGCCTACAGCGCTCTCCTCGCTGCGAATGCCGCCGGATCGGTCTTCGGCGGTTTTGCGCTGGACGGTAAGGGTTGGTTGCCGCCGTCGACGAAATCCGCGATCGCGTGCGCGTTAGTGTGGTGTTTGACGATGACCGCTTTTGCTTTTTCAAAAAGCTATCCG
>JBIOXP010000341.1:0-7366 GCA_044869705.1 Binatia bacterium
ACATGCTACTCTAACTGGAAACAACGGAATCGTCGAAAAATCGTAGATGCCGTATTCAACGAGAAAAATTTGAATGGGGGGCCAAACTCAGTGAGCGAGGCAAAAACATTAGGCGAACTCAAAAAAAGCGGCGTGTCCGTTCTGCCGGTGCGTGAGGAAATGCGAAAAAATCTCGTCCGGCATTTGGAAAATGGCCAGCGCATACTTCCCGGCATCGTCGGTTACGATGAGACGGTCATTCCCGAAATAGAAAACGCCATTCTCGCGGGCCATCACATGGTATTCCTCGGGGAGCGCGGCCAAGGTAAGTCGCGCATCATTCGCGGCCTGCTGACTCTGCTCGACGAGCGGATTCCGATCGTTCACGGCTGTGAGATCAACGACAATCCGTTCACTCCGATCTGCCGTGCGTGCCGCAACAAGGCTGCGGAGTTGGGCGACGCGCTCCCGCTGCAATGGATCGACCGTGATCATCGCTACGGGGAAAAGCTTGCCACCCCCGACGTCTCCATCGCCGATCTCGTGGGCGAGATCGACCCGATCAAGGTGGCCGAAGGACGCTATCTGGCCGACGAAGAAACCATTCACTATGGTTTAGTGCCGCGTACGAACCGGGGTATCTTCGCGATCAACGAGCTGCCCGATCTGACGGAGAAAGTCCAGGTCGGTCTGTTCAACCTCATGGAAGAAAAAGACGTTCAGATCAAAGGCTACAAGATTCGCCTCCCCCTCGATGTTGTGATTGTCGCGAGCGCCAACCCGGAGGACTACACCAGCCGCGGACGCATCATCACGCCGCTCAAAGACCGATTCGACGTGCAGATTCGCACCCATTATCCAAAAAAAATCGAGGACGAGCTCGACATCATGGAGCAGGAAGCGGCGCCCAATCACCGGCGCAGCCGTAAGGTCGAAGTGCCTCGATTTATGAAAGAGATTCTCGGTCACCTCACTTTCGAGGCGCGCAAGTCCAACGAAATTAACCAGTCTTCCGGCGTGAGCGTGCGCGTCACGATCAACAACTACGAAAGTTTGATCAGCAACGCCGAGAAACGTGCTTTGCGCTGCAAGGAACAGGAAATCGTGCCGCGCGTGAGCGATTTGCATTGCCTGATGGCCTCGACCGCCGGAAAGATCGAAATGGAATACGTCGGCGAAGACAAAAAAGAAGATGAGCTCATCGAAAAGTTGGTGAATCGCTCGATTATCAAAGTCTTCGATCAATATTTCAGCCTGAACTCGCTGCAGAAAGTTGTTGAATATTTCAATTCCGGCTGGGGTGTCGAAGTTTCCGATCAGATGCCGTCGCAAGACTATCTGGAGGGTATCAAGGAAATTCCCGGTTTGAAGGAAGCGATCAAAACAGTGGGGATTTCAGAGTCGCCGACCTTGATGGCTTCGGCAACGGAATTTGTTCTCGAGGGACTGCATTTGCATCAGAAGCTCAACAAAGAAATGGAGGGCGGTCGGGTCACTTACGGCAAATAAGCGATCCGCTACTCGGCGCGTTTTTTCATGGTCCATATTCGTTATAGCCGCTGGAATGCTCGCTCGAGCGACTCCCTCGATTCAGACTCCGTATTCGATCAACTGAACGACTACATGAACGATACCGGAGATTTGCAACAGGCCATGCGCCGGCTGATGCAAAAGGGCATGAAACAAGGCGAAAGGCAGAACAAAGGCCTTGAGGATCTGCTCTCGCAAGTGGCCCGCGAGATGCGCAAAATGTACGACGAGTATCGGCTGCAGTCCGCGATCGACGAAGTGCAGAAGCAGCTCGAATCAGTGGTTGAGCAGGAACAAGAGACGCTTCAGGAAATGGATCAGTCGGGAAAGGATGTTCAGGAGAAGAAGCAGTTCTTGAACGACCTGCCGGGGAAAACCAGCGAAGCGATCGAGAAGCTTACCTCCTACGGGTTCGAAAACGCACAGGCGGAAAAAGAATTTCAGCAGCTTGTCATGCAGCTCGATCAAATCCGCAAACTGGAAAATTGGCTGCGGCGGGAAGGAAGCCTTTTCCGCGGTCACACGCCGATGCAGTTTCAGCAATCCCAAGAGCTGATGGAGCGGATGGAGGATCTGCGCAAGCTCGAGTCGCAGCTTTCGAGCATGCAGCTCAAAGATGTCGATAAGGAGTTACTGGAACGGCTGCTCGGAGGCGATCCGAAGCAAGACTTTGAAGGCGTGATGCGCATGCAATCGCTCCTCGAAGAGGGCGGTTACGTGCTCGAACAAGGCGATCGCTTCGAATTAACGCCAAAAGGCGTCCGGCGGGTCGGCCATCTGGCGCTCCGTGACATTTACCGCCAGCTCCGGCGCGACGGCATGGGACGGCATGCCACGCGCAACCGCGGCACCCAGGAGTTGATTGTCGAAACCAGCCGTCCGTATGTGCAAGGCGATACCCTGCATATCAACATGATTCAGACGCTAAAAAACGCGCTGCTGCACGGCGGCGGTGTGCCCGTGCGGATCAATCCAAATGATTTTGCGGTCTACGAATCGGAGTACAACACACGGGCCGCGACCGTGCTGCTGTTGGATATGAGCTGGTCGATGAGCTGGGAAGGGCGTTTTGCCGCGGCTAAGAAAGTCGCCTTGGCGATGGAAAGTTTGGTGCGCTCGCTTCACCCGCGCGATTATTTCGGCATCGTCGGGTTTTTTACCCGTGCCGTCGAGCTCAAAGCCAAGGATTTGCCTCAGGCCACCTGGAATATGGGTGATCCGTTTACCAATCTGCAAGATGGTTTGCATCTGGCGACTGAAATGCTTGGAAAAAAGCCCAGTGCCAATCAACAAATGATTGTCATCACTGACGGTCAACCAACTGCCTATTGCCGGCAGGGAAGGCTTTACTGCGAGTGGCCGTTGAGCTTCGGCGGCATCAGTCAGCGCGCCGCGGAAGAGACTTTGAGAGAAGTCGAGCGCATCACGCGCAAGGGAATCACGATCAATACGTTCATGCTCGACGATAGCCCGGTCTTGCGCGGGTTCGTCGACGACCTCACCCGTATCAATAAGGGCCGAGCCTTTTACACCCGCCCCGATCGACTCGGAGAGTACCTCCTGGTCGACTACCTCGCGCATCAAAGAAAAAAAGTGTAACGCGCACCTGCGTAATTGACGATAGTAAACGGGTCACAATCTTCTGTGATTGACTACTGAAAATAATTTCAGTATAAAGGGGTTTAGGCGTTGCTAATCTTTAAATCTTCTAACGAGAAGAGCTTTAGTTATGTATTTAAAGCGGAACGGAATAAGGGGAGCAATATGGAATTGGCGACGTTCAAACTCAGAACATCTTCGAAACTGATTGAGCGATTTGAATAATAGATTGAACGATTTTAGCGGCAGACATGATCATGGCGCTTTCGTCCGCTCAAGACCTTCAGTTTCTCTCCCGCTCCAACAGCCCATGGCGGCTCGATCAAGTCGCTGGTCGGTTTATCGAGATTTCGAGCACCGCGGCATCGGCGGCTCTGACTTTGACGTTCAGTTTGATTGGCGAGGCGCAAGAACGCGGCGAGCCGGTGGGTTGGGTGACCTCGACGAAACATTTTTTCTACCCGCCTGACGCCGTCCGAAACGGGATCGATTTAGCTGCTTTGGTAGTGGTTCGTTTGACCGACCGGCACTCTATTGCGCGGGCTGGCGAGAAACTTTTGCGTTCCGGAGGTTTCGGTTTAATTGTTCTCGATCTCGGCGCCGCCGACATTGCGATGCCTTTGCAGACGCGCTTGACCGGTCTTGCGCATCGTCATCGTGCTGCGCTGGTTTGTCTCACGAAAAAAAATCGCGCAGCGTTTTCTTTGGGCTCATTGGTTTCGCTCCGAGTTCACGCCCAAAAAAAACGCGTGGCGCAGAATCGCTTTGCATGCGCTTTGCGCGTTTTAAAAGATAAACAGCGCGGCCCAACGTGGAATCATGAATCCTTCTACAACGGTCCGGTTGGGTTGTGTTGATTTGCCGGCTTTCCCCTTGCAGTTGCTGCTCCGCCGCCATCCGGAATGGCGCGCATATCCCGCGGCAGTCATTGAGGAAGACAAACCCCAGGGATTGCTGCTTTGGGTTAACGAAAAAGCACGCCGGCAGGGAGTGCTGCCGGGGTTGCGCTATGCGGCAGCGTTTTCGCTTGCTTCTACGTTGCGCGCCGGCCAAGTCTTGCCCGCGGAAATCGACACAGCTGTCGATGAATTGGTCAACGCCCTTATGCGTTTTACTCCGGAAGTGGAACCAGCGAGTGAAGAACCGGGAGTTTTTTGGCTGAACGGCGCCGGCCTGCAACGACTCTATCGTTCGCCGCAACAATGGGCTGATGGCATTTATCAGAATTTGCGCCGGCGCGGATTTGCGGTAAATCTCGCGGTCGGCTTCACCCGGTTTGGCACCTATGCGATCGCCAAAACAAAGAAAGGCGCTAGTGTTTTTGACGATCCGGAGGCGGAACGGACTGCGGCAGGCAACGCTCCACTGCAGCGATTGAATATCGAACCCGAGTTTCGTGACGCGCTTTTCAAGCTCGGAATAAAAACCGTCCGCGATCTATTTTCGCTTCCGCCTGGAGGACTACGCGAGCGGTTCGGCAAGGAAGCCCATCAACTTTATCGTATGGCCGCCGGGGATTTCTGGATGCCGCTGGAACCCACATCACCGGAAGAGCCACTGGCAGAAAAATATATCCTCGATGACCCTGAAGATGATGTTACGCGGCTTTTGTTTGTCATTAAACAATCCCTCCATCCATTGCTCGCGGCTCTGGCCAGGCGCCATCAAGCACTGGTCACGCTATGGATTTCGTTCGTCATCGATCACGGCAACCGAATCCGCGAATCGCTGCGTCCGGCAGCGCCAACGCTGGATGTGGTACAGATAACGGATCTAGTTCGCCTACGCCTCGAGTCGCTTCAGCTCGACGCCGGTGTTATCGAAATCGAGCTCACGACGGAATCATGCGCGGCTACGCGCGAACAGCTGTCTTTGTTCGAACGCTCCGTTTTGGATCACGTCGAAGGGCCGCGCCGCGATCTCGAAGCGGCGAACCGCGCCTTGGCCCGTGTGCGCGCCGAATTTGGCGATGAAAGCGTAATCCGTGCGAAACTTAACGACGGCCATCTTCCCGAAGCACGATTTATCTGGGAGCCCCTCCAGTGTGTCCAATCACCCAAACCGAAGCCGCATCCAGTCAAAACCTTGATTCGTCGAGTTCGGACAAACCCCAAGACTCTCGAAGGTACGCCGCTTCGGTCGCATGAAGACGGCTGGCTTTTGGATGCCAAATATGGCGCCGTTGACAAGCTCGCCGGCCCTTATATTTTTTCCGGGGGTTGGTGGAATCGCGAAATTCAGCGCGAATACTATTATGCCGAAACCCGCAACGGCGATCTCCTCTGGCTCTATTACGACCGCGTCAGGCGCAAGTGGTTTTTACAAGGTGCTGTTGAATAATCAGTGGGCAATTTAATTTCGCAGTACAATAATTTAACGTGTCGATAAGAGTTGACTGAAAGGAAATCGGTCGGGATACGATCCGTTGCGCTTGAGCGAACAACGAAGCCGCAGCGACCTCCGGTCGCGAAAGGATGTCGCGACGAAGCGCCCGCTGGGGGATCTACGGATATAATGATCACGCTGATCTGTACAGGCTCTGCTTCAGAGTAATTTTTGATAAATAACGTTTCTCGTCAGCGGGATAGCGGTCTGGAGTATCTTATGAATCTTGAAGATCTGGCGAACCGTATCCGGAAGGCATGCGTTGAAGCCATCATTCAAGCCTATGAGGATGGTGGTAACAGGGCTTGTGCGCCGAGGGTCGGTGGGAGCTAGCCGTAAGCACGCTCCGCGGGCTTGATTTGACGCCGCTGTTACGTGACTTCTCACAGGCCTCAGCCCAAGAGCGCTAGAAGCGAGTGACAGCGCGGGCGCGACAAAAGGCAGGCGACCTGCAAAACCAAACGGCAACGCGGCTGGTTTAGGATGGATGCGGGCTCACCCGTCGAAGGACTTCGATGACATTGTCGATCATGTACGGTTTTTGTATGTAAGCTGCAACGTCGTCTTGAGCGATATCGGCCTGCAGATCGGATTCAAAATAGCCGCTAGCAATGACGATTTTGATGCTCGGCTTCATCGCCTTGATTCTGATGAGCACATCCTTGCCGGACATTTTTGGCAGGCCCATGTCGAGCAGGACGATGTCGACGAATTCGGTGGACTGAGTAAAAATCTTGACCGCGCTTTCGCCGTCTGATGCGGTCAAAATTTTATATCCGCGGCTCGAGAGCACCTTGGTTAGCACCCTCAAAGCCGCCGATTCATCCTCGATGACGAGAATCGTGCCCCGTTCTGAAAATCCATTGACGCAGGACCACTCCTGTGTCCCTGTGTCTTCGATGACCAGATCACCGGCGGGAGCGGCGGGAATATAGATGCGGAAAGCGGTGCCACAGCCTGGCTGGCTCTCTACATCGATATAACCCTGATGGTTTTTGATGATGCCATAAACAACCGAGAGGCCTAAACCTGCTCTTTGGCTCGTTTCCTTCGTGCTGAAGAACGGCTCGAAAATTCGGCTGCGTGTGCTTTCATCCATACCGATTCCGCTGTCGATCACTTCCAAACCAACATACCCCCCTGCGGAAGCGGCGCCGAACTGCAGATTTGCTCCATCCACTGAATAGGTTTTTACCAGGAGCGTACCGCCGCCGGGCATTGCATCTCGAGCATTGACAAAAATATTCAATAGTACCTGTTCGATTTGAGTTTTGTCGCCCAAGATCGCGGGAATGTTCGGATCCAAGGAAAACGTTACCTCGATATTCTTTTGAAAGGTCTCTTTGACAATTTTGATTAAACCTTCGGTCAGAGTATTGATGCTCAGTAGCGCATAACGACTGCCGAGACTCTTCTGGCCAAGTGTCAGAAGCTGTTGAACAAGCGCAGAGCCGCGCTGCACAGTTTCATTGATGACTTTGATGCTCTCCTCCATCTGTTCCCGTTGTCCGCCGGACTCGGTGAGAAGAAAGGCATAACCGCTGATGATGTTCAGAATGTTGTTAAAATCGTGGGCGATGCCGCCAGCTAGAGTGCCGATACTCTCCATTTTCTGCGATTGTACAAGCTGTGCTTCGAGCTTTTTTCGCTCCTCGATATCGCGCAGCAAAGCCGTATTGGCCGCCTGTAACTCGTCGGTGCGCTCGGCGACTCGAGTCTCCAGTTCTTCAGCAAAGCGCTTGAGATGCTCCTCGGCTTTTTTTCGCTCCGTCAAATCGAACACCGAACCGATGTAACCGAGAAATTCGCCATGCGCTTGATGGCGCGGAACACCGTCGTCGACCATCCAGCGATATTCGCCGTCTGCACGGCG
>JBIOXP010000342.1:0-3425 GCA_044869705.1 Binatia bacterium
AATTCGCTTCCCTGAGCGGATTCTCCAGCTTTCCGGTGACCAGAGCACCGATATTTTTGATCAGAATGGACGACATGCTCGGACTATAACAAAGCTTTTATAGCTGCAAAAGCAACGGTCTCCTTGGCAAAAGGACTGGAGAAAGATCCCTCACGCAGTTTACCCGGACCCCGTCAAATGGTTCGAGAAGACAAGCACTGTCGTGCCGAGGGGACGCGGGGAATCTTTCCCCGACTTTGCTCTTCTGGAGGCGAGCGCAAACTCATGAACACTGCGCGGAAACTTTGTCCAGAGACTTATTTCGGAGCGGGGCCCAACACGACCTGCGCCAGGTCTTCGATCTTGAGCCATTTCGAAAAAGCTGCCTGAATCTCTGCAGGGGTCAAATTGACGTAACGCTTTGCTGCTGTGATCGGTTCATCGAGCGGCAGATCGCGGAGCGACCGGTCGAGCAGGCCCCCGGCGATCCCGTGAATGCTCGATTCACTCAGCGGGATGCTGCGCAGTAGGAGAATTTTCGCCTGCTGCAGCTCGCCGGCCGTGATCGGCTTGCTTTGCATGAGCCGAAGATTACGCTCCACCAGCGCGCGCGCTTTGGCGACATTGGGCGGATCGCAGGCGTAAGAGACTGCGAACACGGAACGGGTCTTGCTCGATTGCAGCTCGGCGCCGATGGAGTAAACCAGACCGCTATTTTCACGCAAGTCCTGATAGAGACGGCTCGCGTAAAAACCGCCGGACAAAACTTGTATTCCGGTCTGCAGGGCGTAGTAGTCCTCGTCCTGGCGCCTTAGCTCGAAGGTCTGACCTAGGTTGACCTCGTCCTGGACGCGGCTCCGATCGGGCACCACAACAAAACTTGCCTTGTTGCGCGGCACCGGGGGCAAATCGGTCTCGGGCTTCGGCCCGGCGGCTTTCCAGGAACCGAAATATTTTTCAATCACGGCACGCGCCTGCTCCGGTGTAATCTTTCCGATGACCACGATGGTGGTCAGATCCGGACGAAAGACTTGCTCGTAATATTGGCGCACGTCGCGCAGCGTCAGCGAGGCAACCGTTTCTGGCGTCGCTTCGCGCAGCGTGGGATCTTTTTCCGGATAGATCGCTTTGAGAAACGCGCGGCCCGAACGGTAAATCGGACTCTGCAGCTGACCCGCGACGGCTTGGCGCGTACGCTGCTGCACTGCCTTGAAAGCAGTTTCGGGAAGCCCGGGACGCAGCAGGTTGTCGGCCAATAGCTCGACACCACGGGCAAAAGCGTCCGGCAGTACTTCGAGTGAAAAGCTCGTGCCCGCGGACAGTTTAGCACCGATTTCGTCGAGCGCTGCCTGAAACGCGAGACGATCGAGCTCGACTGAGCCGTAGGAGAACAGATCTCGGAGGATTTGATCCGTGCCTTCTTTACCTGGCGCTACTTGAAGCTCGGGACGGTGCTTGACCCGTCCGTAGACACTGACGGTATCGCTGATCGACTCGGGTTGTACGATCAAGCGTAGGCCGTTGGGAAGCGTTGTATCGATCGGCTGTACCGTCGATACCGGGACGGAGAGCGGCGACACCGCTCTTTTTGCCCAGGCAGGTAACGGCACCGCTTTCGCCTGTTTGGGCGCAAAGGATTCGCCTCCGGAGCGCGAGCTTTGGGACGCCACGGCTTCACCGGATGCGTGCGGTGTCATGACGACGACGATCGCCTTATCATTGAGCAAATATTTTTTTGCCACGCGGTTAACATCGGCCACAGTCACTTTCTTGATCGCCTCGATGTCATCGTCGATCGAGTTTCTCCCCTCCACGGCGAGTGCTTGCGACCATTCTGCGGCCAAGCCGGCGATCGAATTCCGCCGAAACTCCGCTTCGGCCACCTCGCGCCGTTTGGTGGCTTCGACCAAATCATCGCTAAAGCCCTGATCGAGATACCGCGCGACCGCTTGCTTCATCTCCGAAACCAGCGCAGCGCTGTCCTGTCCCTGCGCAAATGCCGCGTGGGCATAGCCAAATCCCGCTGCCGGCAATGCGCTCGCATCGAAACCGCCGGACAAAGCCTTCCCTTCGGCGGCCAAGCCGTAGAGATCGCCACGCCGGCTGTCGAGCGCGTCGGCCAGGACCACGCCCGCTGCGAAATCAGCATCGTTATAGCCGGGCAAACGGTAGGCAACCGCAGCCAATCCGTACGGCAGGTCCGAATCGATTTCGATCGTCGACGCTTGTAATTCTCGCAAAGCAATCTTCGGCCGAGCCGGCACGCTCCGGCGCGGGATGGATTCAAATAGCTGCCGTACGCTCTGCAGCGCCGATTCCGGGTTCACATCGCCGACGATCACCAAAATTGCATTGTTCGGCGCATACCACTTGCGGTGAAAATTTTTGAGCATCGCGCCGGTGGTTTTTTGAAACGAAGGCCGCGTACCGAGAGCATCGTGCCCGTACGGCGTACCGGCGAACATTTGCGCCAGCAAGCGGGAATAAAATAAGTACTCGGGGCTCGAATAGTCCTGCGCCACCTCCTGCTCGATCGCGCCGCGCTCCTGTTTCCAGAGCGCGTCGGTGGCGAGCACATCGCGCATTCTGATCGCCTCGATGTGAAGCGCGGTTTCCAAATCGGTGGCCGGCACGGTGAAAAAATATTGCGTGACGACCTGCTGCGTGGCCGCGTTGAAACTCCCGCCCATCGCGGCAATCAAGCTCGACATCTGAGCCGCCGAAAGCCCTGGGCTGCCGCGAAACATCATGTGCTCCAAAGCATGGGCCATGCCGGGAAAGCCGTCCGGCGCCTCATTGGACCCGACCAGGTAATTAATTTCCGTCGTCACCACGGGCGCCAACGCGTTACGGACAATCACCACCCGCAGTCCGTTCTTTAACGTCGCGCGCGTGATCTCGGTTTGTGTCGCCGCTGACGCAACCACTGGCGCGCTGATCGTCAGGCAGAACCAAACGAGCGCCATCGTAAAAAGCCGTTTTTCGATCGAGTTACGAATCGTCATAAGCCATCCTATGTTTCCAGTAAGGTTAGCAGCAGCATCAATCCGACACCCAATCCTATGGCAAACAGTTGTAGGAGGGATTTGCTCAACGTCGACTCCTTGTTCAGTTCAGGCACCAAATCGGATCCCGCGATATAGATGAATCCACCGGCCGCCAGGGGCAGCATCACTCCCGAGAAATCAGCGATGCTGGAACCGATCAAGAGTGAGATGATCGTTCCCAAAACTGCAAAGAGCGCTGACAGGAAATTGAAGAATAATGCCTTGCCCTTGCTAAAACCGGCATAGAGCAAGACAAAGAAGTTGCCGAGCTCATGCGGAATCTCGTGAAAAACCACTGCCAGGGTCGTTGCCAGCCCGACGTGCAAATTGATCGCGTAGGATGCTCCGATGATCACGCCATCGATAAAATTGTGGGCACCATCGGCAAGCAAGTTCATA
>JBIOXP010000343.1:0-15420 GCA_044869705.1 Binatia bacterium
CCAAGGTGGCATAGGCGTAGGTGTAGGCGGAGCCGGCTATCGGCACCATGGAGGCGAATTCGGCGTAGCACAGCGCGGCAAAACCGCAGGCGGTTCCGGCGACAACGAACGAAAGCATCGTCGCGGCCCCCGCTTTGTCTTTGGCGACGACGCCGATAATGACAAAAATGCCCGCGCCGATGATTGCGCCAATGCCAAGGCTGGTGAGTTGGAGCGGGCCGAGGATCGGCCTGAGCGCATAAGCACCGGTAGCGTCTCTCAACAAAAGCTCGCCGGATTTTTTTGCCAACAACGAACGCCGCAGCGGTGTCATAGATGAGGCAGATACAATGCGCTAGCGGCGAAAGCAACTTAGGTTGGTGCGCAGCCGCATGCGGTGATTTCTTGCTTGACGCTATCGGAGCTTCCTTCTAGTATCCGGCCACGCTTCTGGTGAGCTCAATGACGGAGAGTCTATGGCAGAAACTGGAGCCTCAAGATTCGAAGGATACGCGGATTTACCCGGTGCGCGCCTATGGTATGTCGACAGCGGAGGAAGCGGCGCGCCGATCCTGTTGCTCCACGCCAATACGGGCAATGCCGACGGCTGGCAGTACAACATTCCCGGGTTCGTCAAAGCCGGCTATCGCGCGATCGCATTCGATCGGCGCGGCTGGGGCCGCAGCAGAGCCAATCCGCAAACCGGCGCCCAACCCGGCACGATCGCCGAAGATCTGCACGGCTTGATCGAACACCTGAAGATCGACCGCTTCCATCTTCTCGGTGTGGCCGGTGGAGGGTTCGCGGCTTATGATTACGCTCTCTGGCATCCGGAGCGGCTCAGGAGTCTAGTGGTGGCCGCGAGCGGCGGCGCAATCGTGGATGAAGAATTGAGCAAGTTGCGCGAGCACACCACGCTTCCAGGATTCAGGAGCTGGCCGCCGGAGTTTCGCGAAGTGAGCATGGGTTACATGGCAACAAATCCCGAAGGACTGAAGCGCTGGCTGGAGCTCCACAACCACTCGCAGCAGAAGGGCGCGCCGGCCCAGCCGCAAAGAACTACCATTACCTTCGAAAAGCTCGAAACGATTCGCGTGCCGACTCTGCTGATGCCCGGCGATCAAGACCTGCAGTGCCCGCCCTGGGTGATGCGCCGCCAGCTCGCCTGTATTGCCCACGCCGAGTTCATCGTCTTGCCCGAAGCCTCTCACTCGATCAACTGGGAGCAGCCGGAAGACTTCAACCACCATGTGTTGGAGTTCATCCGAAAGTATTAAGGCTAGGATGCGTTTAGAAGCGCTCACGCAGTGTGGAATTGATCATCCTTCCGATCCCGAAGATCGTGCCGGTAGTTAGCGTGGAACGAATTGGCGACTCAAAGCTACCGAGCTTGTATTCTGTAACCGAATTTAAAAGCATATCTGACTGTCATTTCGGGCAAGCTGGCGAAAGCTAGCGCGACCCGGAATCCAGGAAATTCGAAAACGTCTGGATACCGGCTTGCGCCGGCATGACCATAGAGGAGTGAACATGCGTTCGAAACGAAAGTTAAAAGTTGCCGGAAAAAAGGCCATAAAGAAAACCGTCTTCCGGGTGGAGGAAGCCACGATCGCCGGAGTGCATCGGACGTTTCGCGCGAAAAAGCTAACGGCAACCGAGCTCGTCAATGTCTATCTCGCGCGCATCAAAGCTTACAACGGCGTCTGCGTAGACGGTGAAACCGATCCGACCAGCGGACTACAACTCGGAGATATCACGCCGATCCCGAATGTCGGCCAGCTCAATGCTTTCATCACGCTGAATTTGAAAGAAGACAAGCGCATCGCGCTCGGTTTTCCGGAAAAACTCAAACGTACTCACAGCGGGCAACACGATGAAAAACACCCCGATGCGCTCGATCGCGCGCGCGAGCTCGACCGTTACTTCGCCCGCACGGGCAAGTTTGTCGGCCCGCTCCACGGCATTCCGGTCGCGATCAAGGATAACTACGATACGTTCGACATGCGCACGACAGGCGCAGCGGCGGCCGAGTATGCTGACGACCGCCCGCGCGACGACGCTACCATGGTCGCGAAACTGCGCGCCGCCGGCGCGATCCTGCTCGGCAAGACCAACATGGACGAGTACGCGCCCGCGGGGATCGCGCGGAGCGCCTTCGGCGGTCAGACCTGCAATCCTTACGATACGACCAGGATACCCGGCGGGTCCAGCGGCGGTTCGGCTGCCGCTGTGGCCGCCAACCTGGCCATGTGCGCCCTGGGCACGGACACGTCCGGCTCGGTGCGTTTTCCGTCATCGTGCTGCAGCCTGGTCGGGCTGGTGGCCACACAAGGGCTGGTGAGCCGCGATGGTATCGTGCCGCTGTCATTTACCAGGGATCGGGGCGGGCCGATCTGCCGGACGGTAGAAGACGCGGCAATTCTGCTCGAAGTTCTCGCCGGCTACGATCCCAAAGATCCGGTCACCGCCGCGGCAGCTGCGCGGCCAAAGATTTCGTACGCGCGACATGCTAGCGGAAAATCGCTGCACGGAAAAAGGCTCGGCGTGCTGCGCGATCTCATGATCGAAGCGAGCCGCGCCGATCGCGATAACATTCGCGTCGCCAACGCGGCGATCGCGGCGATGAACAACGCCGGCGCGACGATCGTCGATCCGGTCGAGGTCGACGAAATCATCGCCGATCTGATTCCGTATCTCGAGCCCGGCTGGCTGAAGAGAAATTTTCCCGCGGCATATCCCGATTCCGAAAAGCCGATCGATCGCATCGTGTCGATGGCGTTGGATCATCGTCTGGTTCCCTCCGGCGCCCGCGGCGTGAACCTGCGCATGCTCGCCGCCCAACCACGCGGCAATGAAGCGCACTACGCGATCAACCGCTACTTGCGCGAACGCGCTGATACCAAGTTCAAGGATCTGCAAGACATGCTCGCCATGCCGATGTTTTCCGGCAACCTGGATAATCTCAAGAGGGCGTTTAGTCCCGATGCCACGACCCTGGACACTCAGGCCGAGACCGATCATCTCATGCGCATGGACACCTTACGGCGGATCATTCTCCAAGTGATGGCGGAACATAACCTCGACGCGCTGGTGTATGCCTACACGACGATTCCGCCGCACATCATCTTGACCAATCGTCTGGCGAAAACCCTGGAGACCCACACCGAACCAAGGGTCTTAAAAACTGGAACGCTGATGTCCGATCCAAACCTCGTGGCGGGCGAACCGGTGCTGAAATCCGATCTTGACACCTACAGAGGCTCGGGATCGAGCTTTGCGGTCAGTCTCAGCCCGTTGACCGGCTTTCCCGCGATTGTCGTGCCCGCCGGATTCACCCGAGAAGTATACGATCGCGTGCCGGACGACAGCGATCCGAACGGCTGCCGGCTGGAAGGCCCAAAAAAAGTCGAGTTGCCGGTCGCTCTGGAGTTTCTCGCGCGCCCTTTCGACGAGGCAATGCTCTTTGAGATCGCGTCCGGGTTCGAAAGCCTCACGCGCCACCGCCGTCCGCCGCCCGGTTTCGGCCCACTCGGAATTTAGTTCGCCGGTAATGGGTGCAACAAAAGTTGACGCGAAGCTTCGAGATCACCACGCCGGCGCACAAACAGGCTAGGAGCGGAGAAACGGCGTCGCGATGAATTTGGAACGATGGCTTACACGGAACAACGGTTCATCGCACGGCAAAGTAGGTTGACAGCTCATGCCGATTCAGATTGAGCAGAAAAGAGCAGAGAGCCTCGCGCCTCAATTTGACGACGCGCTCGAACTCGTGCGCAACGAATTTGACGGGCTCGACTCACACCGTCAATATCGCAACGCCTTTGCCAGGCTACTGAAGCCCGACCCGCTCGGGCGCGTGATGATGATGGGCACGGACCAGCGCGACATGTTCGCGCCGGAGCTGCGTCGGATCATAGAAGCTTCTGTGCCGCGTGAGGGTCACATCTTCGACTTCGGCGCGGGCGACGGTCAGACGTTTTTGCTGGTGGCTGATGCAGTGCCGCAGGGCACCCTGATCTCGATCGAGGAGCCCAATCCCGAATACCTCGCAAACTATTGTGCGTTTCTCAAAACCCAGACCCATTTGCGCTTAGGCGTGGCACTGGCTGCAGAATTTGGTCAGATCGATCGAGCGGCCGAAGAATCGGGGGAAAAGCTCCCGCCGGATGGCAGCATCGATCTCGGCCTCGCGCTGCACATGATCTATTTCGTCGATGACTTAGCCGCGACGGTGACGAGAATGGTTCGATTCTTAAAGCCCGGCGGTATCCTGTTCATCGTTGTGACCGATGAAACCCTCGGCTATACCGGTCTCGCACTGAAGAGTTTTATCGAACGCGGCGGCCAGACCGGCGACAACGCGCGGCATCTCTCAGTCATTGCCGAGCGCCGCCGCTTCCTCGGACGACCGTCGGAAGGCGGTGGCGCAATCGCCGAAGTGCTCGACGCCGCAGGAATTCCGGTCGAGATCAACGTTCAGCGCCAGCCGAGCCGGCTTTACGGGCACAATCTCGCGGATCTGATTGCGCTCTCCTCGATCGCACTCCTTGCGAGCGTCGAGGGCGTGAAAAAATTCGAGGCCGCCGCCGCTCTGCTGCGCCACAGCCCGGAAGCGGTCGACCTGCGCATCGAAGACGATGGCGCCCGTAAGGGCATGTGGAGCGTCACCCAACCGCAATGGGTCGCTGCTTTGCGTCGAATCGGCTAGCAAGCTCCGCTATTTCGAAGTACGAGGATTTCCAATACGATTCTGTTGCGCAGGGTCTCTTCGCCTCATTTCGGCGACCGGAGCATCTTCTGGAGCTGCGCTTTAACCGCCGGCGACATACTCATCATCTCGCTAATGAGTCCGTGCGCCTGCTGCGCGCTGACCGGATCGATCTCGAGCCGGCCTTTTTCGGCTTCGGCGAGAAATTCTTTGTCGGCGAACATTTTTGTAAACGCCGCTTCCAGTGCCGAGACCCGGTCCTGCGGGGCGCCCGGAGGAAGGACATAGATTTTGCCGAACTGGTTTGGCGCGGCGATGCCGAAGCGCAACAATTGCCGCTGCTCCTCGCCTTTTGCGACCATCGGGATGGTCGGAATGTTTTTGCTGTTGGGTAGATCCGCAATGGGCTCTTCACCCATTTGCGCGAGCACGACCCATTCGCCGCTTGTGATTTTGTCGTACGAGGTGATCTTGAGCGACGTCCAGCTATTGAACAGGCCGTCCACTTCGCCGCTATCGATCGCCAGACGAATATCGGAAGTGCCTTTGTAGCCGCTCACGACTTTGATATTGGCGCCCAGCGCGTCCCGCATGATGATCGGTGCTTGCTCGACCGTGGAGCCGGGAATGCCGCCCATGACGATCTGTTTGCCTTTGGGGCCAAGCACTTCCTCGTACTTTGTCACTCCCGGTTTGCGCGTGACCACCAATAAATAGGTTTCGCCGATCGGCACCCCGAGGGTTCGAAACTTGGTCATGTCGTACTGAACCGCGGGATTGGCGAAAAGTTGCTCCAGAATGATCTGGCCGCTGATATTGCCGATGATGGTGCCGTCTTTGGGCGCTACGTTATTGATATGGTTTGCCGCGAGAATGCTGCCCGCGCCGGCCATGTTGTCGACCAGGACATTGGGATTGCCGGGAATGTGCTTATGCAGATGGCGGCCGATCAGACGGGAATAAGCGTCGTAGCCGCCGCCGGCGGAAAATCCGACAATGATGCGCACGGTTTTGCCCTTATAAAAGTCCGCAATCGCTTTCTCATCGAACCCGGGTTTGCCAGCCGCCGCCCAAGAATGGACCGTCGGAGCGCCGAGCAGCAAAACCAAAAGAAACAAGACTCCCCTGGACCGCATTATCTCGCGCATGTCACCTCCTGATGGCTTTATCATGGAATTGCCCGAGTAAAATCCTTGTTCGTGCCGAAGTCAATTGCAAAATTGCTCAAGTTGGTTTTCGGTTCACAGCGTCTGCTTTGGATGCTTAAATAGTGATTATCCTGCAAACCACCTCGCCTCATGGGGAGAACGAGCGGGAGTAATTCGCTAACGCAAGGCAAACGGTTTTTTCATACAGTGTCGGAAATCGGTACCGTGGGAATTTGCCACAATATTGCGGCATACGTCGACGGAGTAACGCTTAGTCATTCTTCGATTGAAGTAATCCGGAAAAGCCGCGTCTAATGGGTGTTGCGATTAAACCAAGGAAGGAGGTGATACCGTGAAAAACACAATCAAGGTTATAGTGCTCGTGTTAACGGCATTGAGTTTCAGCGGCCTCAGCTTCGCTCAGTCGAAGTCGACAGCACCCGCTACTCCATCCGCAGACAAGAAAACCGAGACGACCTCCACGAAGGCGAAGAACAGTCGGGTTACGGGTGAAATTACTTCGCTCGATTCGAAGAGCGGGATGTTTTCGGTTAAGGGCAAGGACAAAGAGGTTAACCTGACGGCTGAGTCCAAACGAGCGAAGGGAGCACTGGAAAAGCTTAAGGTAGGCGACATGGTGACTGCTTCGTACAGCGAAAAGGATGGAAAGATGGTCGCCAATTCGGTCAAGGCCGAAAAAAGCACCGCTTCGAAGTCTGACAAAGCGATGGACAAAAAAAGCGACAGCATGGACAAGAAGCCCGCCACAAAGTAAAGCGCTTGAGCATGCATATTGGAGAGGGACAATCGGGAAAACCGGCTGTCCCTCTTCTGTTTTTCACCACGTGATAGCAGCCGGTGCTCGCCCCCGAAGTCGACGCCTCGCGTTGTGACCGCCGGCCGCGGACCAGGCCGGCTGAGTCGCCCAAACTCCTTCAACAAGTGAGAAGGCGCGAGCTGACGGATCGGGAGGGCGTCCGAGTCGGCCTGCCTGCACGCACTAACGGTTGGTACCGATTCTTCGGACTTTTTATTTTGTCGCCGAATCGGTTTGACCCCTGCAAGCGTCTGAGTAAAATGATTTGCGACTCTATATGTAAGCCCTGTGTGGGCGCAGGAGCGAAGTGAAGTGCCAATCTACGAATATCTTTGTCTAGATTGTAAAAAGCCTTTTTCGTGTCTCGTGGGAGTGGTCGCCGACGCTGAAGAACCTCGTTGCCAGCGCTGCGGCGGAACGAAGCTGCGTAAGCTCATTTCCCGAGTCGCGCGGGTGCGCTCCAAGGAATCGTCGCTGGAAGATCTCGCCGATCCGAGCAAACTCGGCGACATGGACGATCCCAAAGCAATGGCGCGGTGGGCGAAGGAGATGGGCAGGAGCATGGCGGACGAAACCGGCGAGGAACTGCCCGACGATTTCGAGGAGATGATGGAAAACGGTCCGGGCGGAGAAGGCGACGAAGATTAACAGTTCACGCTCTCTAGCTTCCCAAGACGCGCCGCGCGTTTCGCAAGGTACAATAAAAACTAAACACGTGCTTTTGCCGCGCTGATCTTTTACGCATCATCCTGCGTGCAGATCCCTGCATTCAGCGGCAGAAGAATCTCAGCGCTGCTGTCCTGAGTATTCAGGTTCATTCGTCGTAAAGATGAAAAACTAAAATGAACACCCGACGAAAGGAGAACAACTCATGCCAGGGAATACTATCCGGCTTCACCGCGTGCTACGGACAACACCCGAGAAACTATATCGGGCGTTTCTCGAGGGCGAGGCGATGAGCAAATGGCTTCCGCCGAATGGGTTTACCGCAAGGGTTCACCACATGGATGCCAGGGTCGGCGGCACTTACAAGATGTCGTTCACAAATTTCAGCACCGGCAAGAGTCACTCGTTCGGCGGAGAATACCTTGAATTGATACCGCACGAGCGCATCCGTTACACGGACAGATTCGACGATCCCAACCTGCCCGGAGAAATGCACACCACGATCAGCTTGAAAAAAGTCTCCTGCGGAACCGAGTTGAATATCGTGCAGGAGGGAGTGCCTGCGGTCATTCCTGTCGAGGCTTGCTACGTCGGCTGGCAGGAATCTCTCAGGCTGCTCGCGAAACTCGTCGAGCCCGAAATTCCGGACGAATAGGAAGACCAAAACCCGCGAAAGTTTGCCTGCCCAGCTCCTCGCCGGCGCGAATTTATTTGTTTGACTGCCGGCGAGGCACTTGGGTACTGTTCGGAGTCAGCCAGCCAAGTCCTGCAATGCCAACCTACGGGAGGAGAGCGACATGCTTTCGCAGATTCGTATTTACACGATCAACAAGGGCGAGATGGATAATTTTCTCAAGCACTTCAAAGATGACATCATTCCGCTGCACGAGAAAATAGGCGTGCCCATCGTCGGCACGTGGGTGAATCGGCCGCAAAACGAATTCATTTGGGTCAGGAACTACAAAGATAAGGCGGATGTCGAAGCCAAGACCAAGGAGTTCCAAGCGGCCGTCGCAGCCGCCGGCATCAAGCTTGGAACCAACGTCGCGAAGATGGAAGTGCGCGAGGCCGAAGGCGCGTTTGCGTAAAGTTGAACGGAGCGCGCTCGGCAAACGCCGCTTACGGTAAGGTCTGTCAAACCTAGGAAAAGACTTAATTCAGATTGCGGGGATCATCGATGCCGCCGAAGCGGAAATGCTTCAGGGATGCGGCGTTCGCTATCTCGGATTTCCGCTGCGGCTCCCGGTGCACCGCGAGGATCTCAGTGAGGGAGAGGCCGCAGCAATCATCAAAACGCTGGCGCCTCCGGTTTTCGCAGTGCTGATCACGTATCTCGAACGAGCGAGCGAGATCGCCGCGTTTTGTGACAGGCTCGGCGCCCGGATCGTGCAGCTCCATGGCGGCATCCAACGCGATGAGCTGGAGCGTCTAAAGATTCTTGATCCGAAGCTAACCGTGATCAAGAGCCTCGTCGTCGGAATGCGCGATCATAAAGCTCTCGAAGCAATGCTTCGGCAGCTATCGCCGTTCGTCGATGCGTTCATCACCGATACATTCGACCCGAACACCGGCGCATACGGCGCTACCGGCAAGACCCACGATTGGAGCGTGAGCCGGCGGCTGATGGAACTTGCCGACCGGCCGGTTATTCTCGCGGGCGGACTCACGCCCGAGAATGTCAAGAGAGCGATTCTCGAAGTCCGGCCGGCCGGAGTCGATTCCCACACCGGCGTCGAAGATACCACCGGTCGGAAGAGCCGTGAAAAAGTCGAAAAATTCCTGTCGGAAGCGCATGAAGCTTTCGAAATCGTTAAAGCAAGATACTGATCATCACCGCGCCGGAGAGTTCGTCCCGGCCATATCACAGAATTGCGTGGATCAGGATCCCGACCGCACGGACCGGTAACAAGATCACCATTTCCAGCAGGCTCAGAGTTCCACTCCAAACGGCTGCGCCTGCCCCAGACTGGTCTGTAGTAGTGGTCTTTTCTATCGTCACGGGCTCGCCTGAGCGCGGATCAGTTTGTACAGAATGGGTTGTAACGGTTTTTTGGGTCGAGCACGCAGTAACCAGATTCATCATAAGAAGCAAAGCGGCGAACAGTTTTGAAATCCTACGCGTAACAAAAATCATGGTGCGCTCCTTCCCCTGCCGTTATACGTGTCGATAAGAAACTCTGTCAATTGAACTTACGACATCCAGCTCTTCACGCGAGCGGCTGGAAGCCGTTGCCTAAGACGCGAAAATGACACCGCCTTGACGACTCGCCGCTTGGGCGATATGGCTCCGCCACGACAGTTTAAAACTTGCGCTTCGGTTGGAGGGGCTGTGAAAATAGAGAAATTCGTGAAGTCATTTCTTCGGACCGTGATCGCAACGGCGTTAATGCTTTGGGGCGCCTCGTCTTCCCACGCGCAAAACGTCAAAATCACGCCGCTTGGTACGCACACCGGCGAGCTGTGCGACCGCGATCGCGCGACGCTCTTCGAGGATCCGACCGGCGTGCGTCTCCTTTACGATGTCGGTCAGTCGACGATGGGGGTCGACGATCCTCGCCTCGGCAACATACACGGCGTGCTGGTGTCGCATGCTCATGGCGATCACATCGGCGACCAGAAGATGAAGGCGTTTGGAGCCGGCTCTTGCGAAAGGCCTGAGATCGTCCCGGGCGGCCCGCATTCCGTAAGCGCCGAAGTTGCAGCAGCCAAGAACGCTGCCATCATTGCTGTGGTGGATTTGTCCGTATTTCTCGGAAAAAAAGTCGAGGGACTAACTGGCAAGCCAACAGCGGTTTGTTCGCAACCGGACGGTTCCACCGCAGTACCCGTCGCGGCGCCGTGCCGATCGAACATACATATCGGCGGTATGCATGTGCTCAAAGCGAGCGGCGCGGCTCAAGGAGTCGAGATCACGGTCGTCTACGCTGCTCATGCCAACAGCCTGCCGCTTAGCCTGCTTGACGAAGCCGAAAGAAAAACTCTCGCTGCGAACGGCCTCGGCTTCGAGCCGGGTCCGCCAACCGGCTTCGTCGTCAAGTTTACCAATGGGCTTACGGCTTACCTGTCCGGCGACACCGGCATACACACCGAGATGAAAACGGTTGTAAATGAGTTCCACAAGGCAAATCTCACGCTGTTCAATCTAGGCCCGAACGCGGTGACTCCGGCTTCGGCCGCGTACTCAGTCAACGAACTGATTAAGCCGGCAGCCGTCATCGCGACACACGTGAATGAGGGCGCGACCTCCGGCGGCAAGGTCAAACCGAACTCACGCACCGCCGCATTCGCCAAGCTGAGCAAGCGGCCCGTACATCTTGCCCTGAGCGGAAAGACGATGGAATTCGACGGCAATGCCAAGTGTGTAGCCGGGTGTAATTAGTTACACCAAGCCGAGCGGCAATTGGGTAAATTAAAAGACCGGCTGATTTGATGCAGGGCGACCGGCCCGTCGCCCCCTACGCGCGCCACGCTGCTATTCGAACTGCAGCAATGGGTTACGGATTGAGAGCGAGCAGCCGGCGCTGCACGTCATCCATGCTCGCCGGCCAAACGCGAAGCTCTTTGTAAAACTGCAGCGCCGCCGGGTGATAGGGAATCGTCACCTCGGCATCGACTGCGCGCTGCCGCGTCCAGTCCTTAAAGCCGGGATGAAGCGGCGCGAGCTTATCGACGTTATCCCAAATATTTTTGAGGATCGAACTAACGACTTTGTCCGACAATGTTTTGTGTGTCGTCAAATAAATATCGTAAGCATTCACGCAGGTGTCCTCGGCAATAGCGGTAGCTTGGCCGCGCTTGAGCCAGTAGGGATAGTAACCGGGCACGGCGGCACGAAGCCGCTTTTCCCCTTCCGGCGAGCAATCTAAAGAAAGATGGCGCACGCCCACCGCAGCATCGGCCTCCTTAACTTTGGCCGAATCGATGGCGTGCAATGCCACATCAGCACGCCCCTGCACGAGTGCATCGACGCCCTCGTTAGCGCCGGGCATTGGGACGATCTGAACGTCTTCCCATTTCATCCCCGCGCCGGCGAGAAATCCGTAGAGGTTGTACCAATTGGCAAGCTGCGCTGGATATTCTCCGGTCAATTTCTTGCCGCGAATGTCGTGAATGGTTTTCATCGGCGTGTCTTTGCGGACCAGCAGGGCTGTCATGAGGATTGAGCCCCGCATCACCAACCTGACATTCGGCGTGTGCTGAAACGGATTGCGTCCGCCGATCTTCAACCGATTTGGTCCCTGATAGGACAATGCCATGTCCACGGCGTTGTTGATCCCGAAATCGACCTCACCGGTGTCTAGCAGAGGTAGAAACGTGCTTGTGCCGGAATAGGGTTGAACGACGAGTTGTGGCCCGCCTTCACTTGCGACTTTCGCGAGGCCGCTCGCCAGCGCGTAGAAAACCGTGCCGGGTGGATTCGAGCCGATCGTGACGGAACGCGCCGCCGGCTGGGCGAAGACCGTGACCGGGGCGACAAACAGGAGCGTCAGAAATTTAACAACCAATCGCCGGGGCCTTTTTTTTTTCGGGCACATGACGCCTCCGCGTTCCAGAGTAAGTGTTAGATTGGGCTCATGTCAGGACGACATGTACAAACAACAGCAGGAAAGTGTCAACCCGGATCTCACCGCATTCGATAGTTCACAGTCGTAAAATCGGTTGAAGTTAAGCGCTCAATCGAGTGCCGCATCTAAAAAAGGGCCGCCTCCATGATGGAGGCGGCCCTGCCATGATTACTTCGCGTCAGGTTAGCTTGGTTGACTAATCACGACACCGAGCAACTCGCGGGTCTCACGGTCGACGATGCCGGTCGCCACTAGCTCGCGATCCTCCTGAAATTCTCGCAGCGCATCCCTTGTCTGATCATCGATCACGCCATCGACCGGGCCCGGATCATACCCGCTGTCGGCGAGCGCCTGTTCCATTCCTACCTTATCATCTTGGGACATGTTCGAGGTATTGTCATCACTCGTCACACCAGGAACACTCGGCGCCAAGGAGCTATCATCTTCGATGCTTTTGCGGCTGTCGTAAGCTTGCTCCATATCTTGGGCGAGTGACACCATCGGAGCAGACCCCAGCAATCCAATAACAGAGACTCCCGCCAAGATTGATTTGCAAAGCTTCATGAAAACCTCCTTGAAAATTTTCGCGCACCTAACCGAATGCCGCAATGGCGGTGCCAGTGTGCTCAAAACGCGCTATTGAGTGGCTAACAAAAGCGCCGCATTTCTCGGCGCTTCGCCAGAGACAAATTAATTTATTTGCCGGTTTCCGAGAAAGCTGCGTGCAATGCGCCGGAGGGAGGATTTTTCATAGCGTTTCTGAAAAGCCCCAAAAACTTGAGGGTTAAGCTGGTTCATCTGCCAAACACTTCGATCTTCATCTTGTCCCGCTAGCGCAACAGTCCGAGGTTGGTAAATTTTTGAAATTCGGCTCGAGCATTTGGCGGAGTTCCTGGCCGTCTGACGACTTCTCACTCGAGACTCCGACCTCGCGGCTCAAGTGAATACGTCTACGGAACCCGCTTTAGCGGCTGCCAATTCGTCGACGCGCCGATGTTCGGATTGTAGCTCGAGCTGTCCGACACGATGTAGTCGCCGAGAGAATTCGTCCAGGCGTGGCCGTAACCGCCAGGCAACTGGATCGGTTGATTGTTTACAGGATTGTGATAGGTCTCCACGCCTCGAGTATATTCGCTGAAACGCCGGCTGATGCGATCATACGAAGCCTGCTGCTGCTCCCAGGCCTGTCTATTCGTCGCGGTAATCTGATTGTTGATTCCGGCAATGTAGCGGCTCAAATGGCCGGCATTCTGAATCGATTGCATGACATTCGCCTTCCACATTTCCCAGACCTGCAGGTAGGCGTTGTACCACTGCAAGTTGATCCGCGTCGAAGAGACAATCGCCTGCATGAGCCTGGTCTTCTGATCGAGCTGACCGCGCTCGGCGCGGATCGAGTAGAGCTGCTCCGGCGACCAATATATCGACTTGACTGCGGGCGCCGACGTGTAGCTGATCACACAGTAGACATCCTCCTCCATTGGCTTGCCCGCCAAACTATAGGAGTAGCGGAATCGGCCGGCGCGCATCTGCGACGCATACCCTGAGTTTGCGCGGCCTGCGCCACAGCCGGTAGTTCTCCGCCGCCAATAGGAGTTGCAGAGCCGACCTGACGGCGGTAGCGCGGCATCACAATTCGCGAGACAAATGTCTGGGGATCCATCGCGGGCTGTAGCTCGCTGCCAAGATAGTTTGAGCCGATGCCGAACCCGTAGCCGGGATTCGCCTGCGCGAACTGTTCAATCGGCAGAAGATTCAGCTCTTCGGAGCCATTGGGATTGAAAATGCGCAGCACAGCAGTGGCGAGAATCGCACGATCATGCCGCCAGAGTATGCCGCCCTCAACGCGCCAGTCCGCAGGGACGAGCAGTCGCAGAGCTTCCCTATTGTTCAACTGCGGATCGCGGACTGAGAACGGTCGAAAGCGAATCATCCCAGCCGAAGCCGAACGTCCGGCGGACGGCGCGGACCCGGCGGATTGCGCCGGAGGTTCGCTTTTTGGCAATGGCGAGGTTGCGCTCTGTCCTGTCCTCGCTGTTCCCTGTGAAGGCACGAAGGGCGCAAGCGCGACGCTCATCGTTTGTCGCCGACCGGATCGAAGCACGAGAAGCTCGACTACATCGCCGGGAGTGCGAACGCCGATCATCTGAACCAATCGGGCTGCGCTCGCAACCACCTGTCGATTGGCGGCGACGATGATATCCCCTGGCCGGATACCAGCCTTGTCCGCCGACCCATTGGGCAAAACCTCCTGAACGAACGCGCCCTGCAGTCCTCTCTGAGTCTCTTCGGGGTTTAAGTCGCGCAGCATCACTCCGAGCACAGCCCGCGGCGCCGGTTGCGCTCGTGCAATTGTGCAAACGGAAACAGCACCAACCACAAAGATGAAGCAAACAACTATTCTCAATTTCATAGAGTTCGCCATTCGAAGCCAGGCATGAGGGTTACTGATTAGTCGCGACTCGTCGAAGCCGGAATTCTTGAACTCGCGATAAAATTCCGAATGTCACGATCACTCGACCCCTAGTATGCGTTTCAGGAGGCTATGGGCAAGTGTCGAGCCGGGAAGATCTACGCCGACTTCGCGCGCTACTTTCAGCGCGGGCGACAAGCTTGCGGCGAAGACCTCGGCCCGCTTGCTCTGCACCGCTTTGGACTCTTCCGGCCGTTTGAATTGCTGCCACACATCGAGGACGTTGCTCTGGCCGGAGCTGACGTGCAGGACTTCCTGAAACTTTTTGAAGTCGAGCCCGGTTTTGCTACAAAGCAGCTCGCTTTCATGAGCTGCGACCATGTTCAAGCAGACGACGACTTGAATGAGCATCTTCGCCATCGCGCCCGTGCCGAGCTCGCCCAGGTGGAAGATATGCTCTGCTGAGGTCACAAACGCCGGACGGCATTTTTCCAGGCTTTCGGCGTCGCCGCCCGCCATATACGCAAGCCGTTGCTCCTCGGCGCCTTTCTGGCCGCCGCTCATCGGCACGTCGATTACTTCGACGCCCTTTGCGCGGCAGAGCGCGGCCAGTTTGCGCACCGTCGCCGGTAGGATCGTGCTGTGAATCGCCACGATGGCGCCGTGCTGCGCGCCATGAATTACCCCACGCTCTCCGGCGACGACCTGCTCCGCCTGCGCATCATCGACGACCGCAATTTCGATGATGTCGCTCTTTTCGGCGACTGCCCGGGGTGACGCGCCGATTTTCGCGCCGAGCGCGGCGAGCGCTTTGCACGGTTCCTCGCGCAGATCGTAGACCGTAAGATCGAAGCCCGCTTTGACGATGTTCGCCGCCATGGGCTTGCCCATCGAGCCCAGACCTATAAACCCAATCCTGGATTGCATCAGTTCTTCCTAGTTTGAATTTGCAGCTTCACGGTCGGCGAATTCTAAATCTCGCTGAGCCGCCGCTGCACCGGCAGTTATCCTACCGCTATTCCGGCGTGTCAATTGCGCTTGCGACAAAAGTCTTAGAATCATTTTTTAGCGGAGATAATTTTGGACTTCGTATCTGATCAATTTCAAGTTCGAACCGCGACCAT
>JBIOXP010000344.1:0-3655 GCA_044869705.1 Binatia bacterium
CAGAGTGAAATTTCCGTCTGGGAACCGCCGCTCCGTTTCGTCGACCGTCAGACCAAAGGACCCTATTCTCTCTGGGTGCATGAACATACCTTCGCCGAGAACCACCGAGGCACGGTCGTCGGCGATCGCGTCGAATACGCCGTGCCCGGCGGCCCGCTTGTGCAGAGATTTTTCGTCGCGCCCAATCTCGAGCGCATTTTTGCTTTCCGCCATCGAATCCTCGAGCAGATTTTCGCCCCGAATACCGGCCGCGCCGGCGCAGACCAGGACCGGCACTTGAACCATTGACAACCGCCCTTTTTCCAACGCTGCGATCCGTTCGATATACGCGAGAATTGCATTTCCGCGATGTGCTTTCATAAGACATGTAGCGAATCTTGCCATACACCCGGACGCTCGGGACCCCAGGCCCGGTCATCTTTGCCGACGATCGCCCAGGCGATGCCGGCGTAGCCGTTGGGGTCGCGGCCGTCGATCTCGTAACGAGATCCGGCTTGTTACGCAATGTCGCGTAACCCCTGAGCCGCGAGCGCAGAAACCTTTCGGGGTCAGGCGGCCCCCGACCGCCGAACGGTTAGACGTGGATCGGCGAGCAAAAAATCCAGCGTGCTCATTTGGCCATGGCTCGCTCGTTGCGGCATCGCGCGGCGATGGCGCGCAACATTTTTGCGAATATCAATTTGTGAACCGGGTAAAGCAGATACCAGTACAATAAGCCGGCAACGCCGATCGGGTCGAAGATCGCGGTTTGGCGAATCAGGGACGTGCTCCCTCGATCTTCAACTTCGAACTCCAGCCAGGCCCGTCCTGGTAGCTTCATTTCGGCGGCGAGGAGTAGTCGTTTATTGTTCTCGAAAGCTTCCACCCGCCAGAAATCCACGGCGTCACCGGCTTGAAGCATTTCCGAATCGCGCCGGCCCCGGCGGACGCCGACACCGCCCAGCAGTAGATCGACAAATCCGCGGACTTGCCACAACCAGTCGCCGTAATACCAACCGGTTTTCCCGCCGATCTGGCGGATCGGTAAAAAGGCAACATCCCTGGGGACATCGACCGAGACTTCCCGCGAATCAACGATCCGGTTACCAAACCGCACACCACCCCACCCGGCCTGCTCTCCGCATGAAGACAAAGCATCCGACCACTTGGTGGCGGCAAATTGGCGATCTTCATTGACGATGGCGCGGGCAATCATATCCTGAACCCCTTTGGGTCGAACCGAGAATAATTCGAGAGCGATAGGATCGCGCACCACCGTCGGGTTTCTGATGCTATCGATTAACTTCCGCCCGACTCGGGCGTAGACCGGCGTTACCAGACCGAGCCACAAACTTGACAGCCGCGGCGTCAACACCGGAACTGAGATCATCAGCCTGGGCAAATTGCGCTGCCGCGCATACTCCCTCATGATGTCCTTATACGAAACCTGATCGGCGCCGCCGACTTCAATGATTTGATGACCTGAGTAAGGAAGATCCAGACCCTCGACAAGATAATTAACAAGGTCTTCGACGCCGATCGGTTGTGCTGCCACCGATACCCAGGCCGGGCAAATCATCACCGGCAAGCGCTCCACTAGAGCACGGATAATTTCAAAAGAAAGACTTCCCGAGCCGATGACGATGGAAGCGCGGAACTCGATGACCTCGACGCCAGGGCTGCTCAGCGCTGCGCCAACTTCCTGACGGCTGCGCAAATGCGGCGACAGCGCGCCCTCACCCAAGCCGCCAAGATAAATGATGCGCCGAACGTTAGCCGCACGGGCAGCTGCCGCGAAATTGCTTGCAGCTTCACGATCCTTCTCTTCGAACGATCCGGCGGAGCCCATGGAATGGACGAGGTAGTACGCTGTGTGCACCCCCGCCAATGCGGCACTGAGTGACCCGGGATCAAAACAGTCGCCGAAAACCACTTCGGTATTTTTGCCAGCGCGTCCTTGCAGCGCGTTCGGTCGACGCGCCATACAGCGCACGGCATAACCGTCAGTGTCCAAGCGTTGCAGCAATCGTCCGCCAACGTATCCCGTGCCGCCGGTCAACAAAATGAGATTCTGACGATCCATGGGTGCGGTAGGCAGGCCTGAAGAAAAGCGTCCTCATTCGTGTTGAATAGTGTAGCCTTCGAAAACCTGTTAAACAGGACCAGCCGCTTCTCGCATAAAGCACTATATAGTGTGACTCTAGTTGGCTACAGTCAAAATGCAAAACCACAACGTAAACCTCGTCCCGCGACAGCACGCTGAGGCTCGTACGCTTTTGATCATCGGTCTGGCGATCTATTGCAGCTTATTCGCAAAAGTCACCGCTGCTCAACAAGATCAGCCGCTACCGACCGGCGCCTATCGTCTTGAAATGATCATGGCCTCGACCGCCAAGATACCGTTTTTCGCCACGTCAAAATCAGCTTCGAAGTCCATATCGCTTGTGGAAATCCGCCACGATGGCAACGGCTTCATCCAGAACCATCGGGTCTGTGACTTTCGCGTGCTTGAAGACTCTAAATTGATCAAGATGATTTTTCCGGAAAAATTCATCGCGGCGCTCGCCAGCCATAGCTATCCGATTCAAATTGAAAAACAGAGTCAAGGATGGCGCTACCGTGCAGATCTCGGTGTGGAACGCATCGGTTATCGCAGTACCAGCGCGGAAGATAAACTGCCGAGTAAAATCGATGATCCCGCCGTGTTCGACTGGGACGACGATGGTCATCCGGGAGCCACCTTGCAGTTATCGATTCCGCTGTTGCCGAGCGGCGAACTCTACATCGTGCAGCGCGGGCAATCGATTCTTACCGGCGAGATCGTCGAGCCGGGGTCGATTCAGGGAAAAATCCAGGTGCAGAGTTTCGCGCAAAAGGTTCTCGGCGCTCGACCGAGTTTCCTGGCGAAGTCGCCGGAGATCGAGCCGGACCCTAACGAGAGTCGCTTTCGCTTGACGCCAATATCTCCCGCCGCTACCTGCGCCGCCTTGCGCGAGAAACCGTAATCATGAGCGCGGTCAACCAACCGGCGCCTAAAAACCATGGGGCTAACTCGCAAACGGATCCGAACCGACGCCATACCGGAGCCTGAATCTGTCACTGTTCTCCTGCCGGTACTCAATGAAGCGATGCGGATTACGGACTGCCTCGCCGGATTGACTGCACAGACCGAGGAACTCAAAGACATTGTCGTGGTCGATGGCGGCTCGAGCGACGGCACACAGGCCATCGTCGAAGATTTCCGCCGAAAAGATCAACGCGTGCGCCTGCTCGATGCCACACCCATCGATCCCCATTGGACAGGCAAGGCTTGGGGACTTTATATCGGTCTGGAGCACTCCGACTCCCGCTGGCCGTGGATTCTCTGCGTTGATGCCGATATTCGCCTCGCCCCGCTCTTGGTTCGATCGTTGCTGGCTCACGCAAAGCAAACCGGCGTTTCGAGTTACTCCGTTGCGACAGCGCAAAGGCTTCCCGGCCGTCTCGCCGGTCTGATTCATCCGCCGATGTTGACGAGTTTGGTCTATCGCTTCGGCCCACCGGGATATGCAACCAAAAAAATTTCCAGAGTACAGGCCAATGGCCAATGCTTTCTCAGTCGGCGAGAAACTTTGCTCCGCACCCAAGCTTTGAACGCGGCGCGGGCATCGCTCTGTGAAGATGTCACTATGGCGCG
>JBIOXP010000345.1:0-12768 GCA_044869705.1 Binatia bacterium
CGACCAGTCGGTCCACAGATGCTCGAGGAAGGCGAAGTCGTCGTGTGCGACGGCCATGTCCGCGAGCGGCGTCTGGAAGAAGAACATGTACCAGGAGCGGCGCTGCTGGGCGTAGCTGGTGAGGAACGCCGTGCCCAGCCCCGGCCCGTGCGGCACCGCCGCGGTCGCCAGCCGCGCCACTCGCTCGGGCGCCAGGATTGCGGCGCCGTACGCGGCGACCGCGCCCCAGTCGTGCCCGAACACCGCCGCCTGCCGATAGCCCAGCGCCTCGATCATCGCCGCCGCGTCCTGCGCGAGCGCGGCACTCTGGTACGGTCCGTCGGCGGGCACGTCACTCGGCGCGTAGCCGCGCAGGAAGGGCGCCACCGCCCGGAACCCCGCCGCCGCGAGCGCCGGGAGCTGATGCCGGAACGACCGTGCATGGTCGGGGAAGCCGTGCAGGCACAGCACGAGCGGCCCGTCGCCGGCCTCCAGGGTCGCGAAGCGCAGCCCATTGGCGCGCACCTCGCCGCGGCGAAACTCAGTCATCGCGGATCCTCCAGGGCGCCGGTGGTATCACACACGGCTGCGGCGCCGGAACGCCACGCAACGGCGGGCTTCAGGCCGCCACCCCCGGCGCGAACCCCCCGCGGTGGCGGGCTGAAGCCCACCGTTACGAATGCGTTGAACGTGCCGACAGAAGAGAGCGGAGCGGGCGGGATTTGAACCCGCGGTACCCTTTTGGAGTACACACGCTTAGCAGGCGTGCGCCTTAGACCACTCGGCCATCTCTCCGTGAGGGTCTGACTTGTCACACCCGACAAACGCTGCCGCTAGATTTTGGAATCGCTCCGTGAAGTACGCGGCAAGCTGGGTAAAACTAGCATACGATATGCATCTTTTCTACATTTGCTTCGCTAGTTTGATTGAAACTGCCCAATGTAACCACTATCATCCGATCCAACGGAGGCCGCATGGAAACGATTCGCTTCGTCGACACGACAATACGTGACGGGCATCAAAGTTTATGGGCTGAGAATATGACCACCGGAATGATGCTGCCGATCGCCCAAAAGCTCGATGATGCCGGGTTCGAAGGAATCGAGCTGATCTCGGGCTCGCATCTCAAAAAAGCGGTCCGCGAGCTCAAGGAAGATCCCTGGGAGCGGGTACGACGGGTCTCGAAGATCATTACCAAGACACCGCTACGTCTGATCGCGGGGCGCGTGAATACTTTTGAGTACAATCCTCCGTCGATGTATCGTCTCTTTGTCGAGCGTATGTTTGCCAATGGCATCCGGGAGGCGCGCATATCGGATGAGTGGAACGATTACGAGGGCTGGAAATTTCGCGTCGGCGAGTGCCATCGTGCAGGCCTCAGATCGATTCTGAATTTGATCTACTCGGTTTCGCCGAAGCATTCCGACGAATATTACGCGGAGCGCACCCGACAGGCGGCCTCACTCAATCCGTACCGCCTTTGTCTAAAAGATCCGGGCGGACTTCTCACTCCCGAACGTATGGAATCGCTGGTACCGCTTATCTTCAGGAATGCCAGTGGAATTCCGATAGAACTACACACGCACTGCACCACGGGATTGGGGCCGCTCTGCTGCATCAAAGGGATGGAACTCGGAATTCGCTCGATCAACACGGCACTTCCGCCATTGGCCGACGACTCATCCAATCCATCTCTCTTCAATGTCGCTAAGAACGCCCGCGCTCTGGGATATGCGACGGCGATCGATGAGGAATTGTTGCAGCCGGTATCGAGACATTTCACGGCGATCGCCAAACGAGAGGGCTTTACGATCGGCGCGCCGGTGGAATACGACTACACACAGTATCAGCACCAGGTTCCGGGCGGAATGCTTTCCAATCTCCGATTTCAACTACGCAAGGTCGGTATGGAGAATAAATATCCTCAGGCACTGGAAGAGAGCATTCGGGTGCGACAGGAGTTCGGTTATCCGATTATGGTGACGCCGCTTTCACAGTTCGTCGGCAGCCAAGCGGCGATCAATGTCATCGTCGGCGAACGCTATCAAGAAGTTACGGACCAGGTGATAAAATTCGCTCTCGGGCATGCCGGCGCGGAGGGGGCGCGCGACATGGACCCGAACGTAAAAGACAAAATTCTCGACCGCCCCCGCGCGAGGGAATGGGCCAAATGGCAGCCCGACGACCCGACGCCGGACGACATGCGCCACCGGCTAGGAGCCGAAGGCACCTCCGACGAGGAACTCCTGCTGCGCTGGATCGTCGGCAAAGAAGACATCGACGCCATGCGCGCCAATCCGCGGCCCCTCGAATATTTGAATTCCGAGCAGCCGCTCGTTAATTTGCTACAAGAGCTTTCAAAACGCACGAAGAACCGCCAGATCCACGTGCAAACGCCTGGTTTTTCGATGACACTGGAGCGGCGCACCTAGCGCCTCCTGTGAGCGCCGTCAACGCTTAAAAGGCTGTCCTGAACAGAGTCAAGGATTGTTCGAAGCTCAGGATGCGTCAGTCGGCGCGTCTTGAACTTTGGGCTGCGGAAACTTGAACTAAGTCCGGCGCAGTGCAATAACCAAAGAAATTTTCTCAGGAGGCCAAAACATTATGGCAAAAGATATCGTCGCGATTGATGTTCACGTTCATCTTTCGGATGAAACAACGCAGAAGGCAAAAGGCGATCGAACTGCGCAAATGGCGCGGTACTTTGGACGCGAACGCCCTCCGGTCTCCATCGACGAAATGGCCGATCAATATCGGGCGCGCAAGATGATGGCGGTGATCATGAACACGCGCGATGAAACGGTCACCGGCTTAGCGCCGGTTCCCAACGATCACGTGGCGAGCGCGGTGAAAAAGCATCCGGATGTTTTTCTTGCCTTCGGTGCGATCGATCCCTGGACGGGAAAGCTGGCGTTGGACGAAATCAAGCGTTGTAAGGACTTGGGGCTTTCCGGTATGGGCGAGCTCAATCCGGCGCGCCAACATTTTTTTCCTAACGATGTGCGCTTCTATCCGTTGTGGGAGCAATGTGCCAAACTGAATATGCCGATCCTGTTCCACGGAGGAATGGCGGCAGCCGGGGCGGGTACCCCAGGTGGCATGGGCATCAAACTCAAATACAGCCAACCCATCGCGATCGACGAAGTGGCGGCAGATTTCCCGGAGTTGAAGATCATCAGCGCTCACCCGACCTGGCCATGGACTGCCGAGAGCTTGGCTATCGCCCGTCACAAAGCCAATTACTACATCGACTTATCAGGGTGGGCGCCGAAATATTTTCCCGCGGAGCTGGTGCACAACGTCAATACTCTCCTGCAAGACAAGGCGATGTTCGGTTCAGATTGGCCGGCCATCGGCGTCGAGCGCTGGCTGGAGGAGTTTCAACAGGTTAACATGAAACCTGAGGTCAGAAAGAAAATCATGCTCGATAATGCGGTGAAATTCTTCGGGTTGACGCTATAAAGATTGCGAGTGATGATGAAACTCCATTCCAGCACTCCATTACTCCAATCGCTACGATCATGAACACCGACGGCATTCGATTCGTCGATACAACCATCCGTGACGGGCATCAGAGCCTGTGGGCGGAAAACATGACGACAGGCATGATGCTGCCCGTTGCCGAAGCCTTGGATCGCGCCGGCTTCGACGCCATCGAGCTAATCTCCAGCTCGCACCTAAAAAAATGCGTGCGCGAGCTGAAAGAAGATCCCTGGGCGCGGGTGAAGCTCATGAGCGAGCGCATCACCCGCACGCCGCTCCGATTGAATGCCGGCCGGTTCAGTGCCTTCGACTTGACGCCGCGCTCGATGTACCGCCTCTTTATGGAGCGAATGGCCGCCAACGGCATTCGCGAAGCGCGCATTTCCGAAGAATGGAACGAGCTCGAAGGCTGGACCTGGAAGGTTGCCGTGGCGCGCGACGTCGGCATCAACCCGGTGCCAAATATTATCTATTCGGTGTCGCCAAAACACACGGATGATTATTTCGCAGAGCGCACCCGTCAAGCCGCATCGTTAAAAGTCAACCGGCTCTGCCTGAAAGACCCAGGTGGACTGCTCACTCCCGAGCGGGTCCAAACCTTGGTGCCGATCATGTTTGCCAACGCGAGTGGCATTCCCATCGAGCTGCACACGCACTGTACCACAGGTCTGGGTCCGCTCTGCTGTCTCGAAGCGGTGAAGCTCGGAATTAAGATTATCAACACGGCGCTCCCGCCGTTGGCGGATGGCTCGTCCAACCCATCGCTGTTCAATGTCGCGCGGAATTTGCGCGCGCTTGGCTATCGGACTCTGATCGACGAAGAGATTCTAAAGCCGATTTCGGAACACTTCACGCAGATCGCTAAACGGGAAGGATTTCCCATTGGCGAGCCGGTGGAATACGACTACAGCCAGTATCAGCATCAGGTCCCCGGCGGCATGATCTCCAATTTGCGCTTTCAGCTCCGCAAAGTAGGCGTCGAGCACAAAATCGACGAGGCGTTGAAAGAAACCATGCGTGTGCGTGCGGAGCTCGGTTATCCAATCATGGTCACGCCGCTGTCGCAGTTTGTCGGCAGCCAGGCCGCGATTAATGTCATCGTCGGTGAGCGCTACAAAGAAGTCACCGACCAAATCATTCAGTATGCCCTCGGCTATTGGGGCGGCGAAGGCGCGCAATTGATGGATCCGGAAATCAAGGCGAAAATCCTGGATCGGCCGCGCGCAAAGGAATGGGCGTCATTCCAACCGCCCGAGCCAAGCATCGCCGAGATTCGCAAGAAGATGAACGCCGAGCACGTATCCGACGAAGAGCTGCTCTTGCGCTGGAACCTCAGCGTTGATGAGATTCAGGCGATGCGCGCGGCCGGTGCGCCGAAAGAGTATCTGACCTCGCGTCAGCCGCTGGTCAATTTGATCGACGCATTGAGCAAACGCAAAGGCTATCGCCAGATCGTCATCCAAAAAGGCGACATGCTCGTGTCACTCAATCGCGGCGCATCGGCCGGCTAAAACGCATAATCATTCCTCGAAAACTTCATGGACCGCTTCTTTTTTACTTCCGGCGCGGTTGCCGCGCTGATCGGCGTCGCGCTTGGCGCCTTCGGCGCGCATTCTCTTCGCACCAGGCTTTCGCCCGAGATGCTCAACATTTTTGAAGTCGGCGTGCGTTATCAGATGTATCATGCCTTTGGCCTGATCGCCGTAGCCTGGGCCATGGCGCGCTGGCCCGAGGCGCATCTAAACGCCGCCGGCTGGGCTTTCATCGTCGGCATCCTGATCTTCTCGGGAAGCCTTTATCTATTAAGCGCCACGGATGCGCGTTGGCTCGGCGCGATCACGCCCATTGGCGGGCTGGCGTTTCTACTCGGCTGGGCGATTCTCGTCTGGTCGATCGGCCGGTGATTGGGACTGGAGTAATGAAGTGATGGAATAATGGAGTAATGGGTTGGATCCCAGTACCTCCACACTCCATTACTCCAACACTCCCAATTACAAAGTTGACTGTGCTCCACGGTTCACGTAATTTTTCGTCATCATGATCATCGGCGTCCCGCGGGAGATCAAGACGGAAGAAAACCGTGTCGCGGTGACACCGGCAGGAGTAACCGCGTTCGCCGCGCGGAACCACAAAGTACTTCTGCAAAAAGGGGCTGGATTGGGCAGCGGCTTAACGGATCGCGCTTATGAAGCGGCCGGCGCGATCATCGTCGAATCCGCCGAGGAAGTCTGGGAAAAAGCGGAGTTGGTCATGAAGGTGAAGGAGCCGCAGGAAGCGGAGTACCCGCTGTTGCGCGAAGGGCTCATCCTCTTCACCTACTTGCATTTGGCTGCAAATGAATCGGTTACCGGCGCCCTCCTCGATCGCAAGGTGACCGCCATTGGATATGAAACAATTCAGCTCGACGATAACTCATTGCCGCTTTTAGCGCCGATGAGTGAAATCGCCGGCCGCCTCGCGATCCAGGTAGGCGCGTGGTCTCTTCAGGCCGAAAATGGCGGCCGCGGGATACTTCTCGGCGGCGCCTCCGGCGTGCGGCCGGCGAAAGTGGTGATCCTCGGCGCAGGAATGTCGGGAACCGCGGCTTGCCAAGTGGCCGCAGGAATGGGTGCATACGTGAGCATTCTAGATATCAATCCCACAAAACTGCGTTATGTCCATGATATTCTCGGCGGGCATCTCACCACGCTCATGTCGAATCGCGCGAATATCGAAGAAGAGGTCATCGACGCCGACTTGGTCATCGGCTCAGTGCTCATTCCGGGCGCTCAGGCGCCCAAACTGATCTCGCGCGGACTGGTCAAACGCATGAAAGCGGGCGCTGGCTTTGTCGATATCTCGATTGACCAAGGCGGGTGCGCCGAGACGTCGCGACCGACCACCCATCGCGAACCGATCTACATCGAGGAAAAAGTCGTTCATTACTGCGTCACCAATATGCCGGCCATCGTACCGAACACCTCGACTTACGCGTTGACGAATGCGACGCTCTCCTACGGACTCCAGCTGGCCAATCGCGGATTTGCTCAGGCGCTTGCCCGGGACAAAGCCTTGGCCAAGGGACTCAATACTTACAAAGGCAAGATTGCCCATCAGGGAGTTGCCAACGCGTTCAATCTTCCGTGGACGCCGGCTGAAGAGGTGATTCTCTCATGAGGCTCGTAACTCGCGCTGATTTTGACGGACTGGTTTGCGGCGCCTTGGTCACCCATTTTGAGCAGATAGACGAGTATCTGTTTGTCGAGCCCAAGTTCATGCAGGACGGACTGGTGGAAATTCGCCAGGGCGACATCATCACCAATCTGCCCTATCATCCGAACTGCACCTTATGGTTCGATCATCATATCAGCAATACGACGCCGGATTTTCCTCAACCGATCATTCTCGGAAAGGGCGGCTTTCGTCTCGCGCCAAGCGCCGCCCGGGTAGTTTACGAATACTACTCCGAGGTAGCTAGGCGGCGTGCGACAACAGGCAATCGGAACATTTCCACAGACGACATACTCGCTTTCCTGAACAGCGATCGGATGAAGTTTCTGATGCAGGAGACGGATCGTATTGACGCCGGAAAACTCGAACCGGAAGACGTTCTGAACCCGGACGGGTATGTCTTGGTCTCCATGACCACCGACGGCAAAAATGCCGGCGATGAGCCTTACTGGCTAAAGATCATCGCCCTGTTGCGCGACTGCAGCTTGGAAGAAGTCATGCGCGATTCCGAGGTGGCGCGCCGGTGCGAAAAAATTCGAGCTGAGCAGGTACGGCTTCGCGAGCTCCTGCTCGAGCACACGACCCTGAACGGAAATGTCATTTACTGCGATCTTCGCGGTATCAAAGACATTCCCGACGGAAATCGGTTTTTGATTTTCACGCTTTTCCCGCAGGGGAATATTCAAGTCAAAGTCACCGATGACACGCAGCGAGAAAACACTACCGCCATTTCCGTCGGCTATAACATCTTCAGGCCGACTTCACAGGTAAACGTGGGCGAGTTGCTGAAAAATTATGGCGGCGGCGGTCACAGGGTTGTCGGGTCGAGCAGAGTGCCGAACGCCGACGCGCAACGAGCGATCAAGGAAATCCTCGACGCAGTTACAGAATAGTCGTGGAAGGCCTATCAGGGTCGACGGTGCGAGAGGGCGCAGCATGCTGCGCCCTCCATTTCGGCCGCGAGGCGCCATGAAGATCGTCAAGATCGCCGCCGTCCTCAAGCATGTGCGAAAAATCAGTGAGGAGATTCACTACCTAGGCTGCTTTGAATCAACGCACTTCAGCAGCGGCGTCATCGCCTTTCGTCCGGGCCGCAAGCCAAACGGCAAACAGGTTGAACATACGGACAAAGACGTCCTCTGTCACGTCGTCAAAGGCACAGGTCGCCTACGCGTCAAAAACCGGCGAATCCAGCTTCGCCCCGGCATGCTCTGCCACATCCCAAAAAATACCCCGCACGATTTCGCTGCGGGGAAAACCCGTGCGCTCGTCCTGGTTTACTCATTGATCGATAGTTAACGCACACCGTTGCAATCCTCACCACCAGTTTGCCGGTTGGTATTTCGCTCCGAAGAATGCATTCCAGACAGCGGCTGCAGGTTTCGCTCGTCGGTCGCTTGTCTGCATCCCGATATAGGCCCAGATCCGCGCCAAATCAGCCATCTGCGGTCGCAACCGGCTCACCAGCCGGTCGGAATCCGTACTGGCGAAATTGACTACGAATTCGTAGTTGTCCCGCGCCGCAGTTTTGAGCAAGAACTCCGTAAAACGCGTCTGATCAGCGTCCGATCCGTATAAAACTGTCCCATACGATTTGAGCTCGACATTGCGCGAAGGCATACCGCTTTCCGTGACCGCGATCGCTTTCTTGAACCGTTTGGCAAACTCGAGGAAATTCTGCGGTAAGATGCGCGGCACCTCCGGGCTCATGTACGGATAGAGGCTCATAGCGAAAAAATCGCTGTAGCGCATCAGGTCGGCGACTTCTTTCTCCTGATCCGAGGCCTTGGCATCTCGAGCGAGGCGCTTGTAGTGAAGCACGTCGGTACTGAAGAACACGGGCAGAGTGGAATGGATTTTTTTGATCGCGCTGTAGGTATCCCGATGCAACTCCTTGAGCTGCTGCCATTTCGCGTGATCGCGCGACAAAAGCACGTTCGACTCGACGCCGATGGCCAGGTAATCCGGATGCATTGCTTCAACGGCACGCAGCGCAAAGTTGAGGAAAGCTTTTTTTACCCGCGGGCTATTCAGCGGCTCCTTGTCCCAGGGTTTCGGCAGCGGCTGATTTTCTCTGTCACCCCAATACAGCGCGAGATCGCGCTTGTCTTTGTTTAAGGGCGAAATCGACAGAAGCAGCTTTTTCCCCGCCGGAGGTCGATAGCTCATGTTGTCCTGAACATCCTTTGAAAACGGTTTCTCGTCGAGCGCTTCCTGCCAAGGAATACCGCCGATAAACATCACCGAAACGAGATCGCCATGGGATTCGGCGTACTGACGAGCGATAGCAATACCCTCATCGGTAAGATCTGCCGGCCACTGACTAAAACCCATCAGAAACGGCCGCGTCGCGGGACCGCGATACTCACGGAGCGGCGCTCCGAGTGGCGCTGCCGAGCCGTCTCGGGTACTCGTCGCCGCCGGCGCCTGAACGTCACGTTGAGATAGACCATCGCCGCAGCCGGGAACCCACCAGGCCAAAGTCCACAACAAGAGAAATGAGAAAAGGATATTCATCATGGCGTAGAATTATTAGTATTTCGTTGTCATCGGTCAAGCGAGTATTTCTTCGTTCGCTTGACTTGCTAAAGATTTCTCGGAAAATGAACCGACGTGAACCATCTTGCACCGGTGACGAACCATTTGGGTTAGATAATTTTGGCCGTTACCCCCTTCACAAGCCGTTATTTCTTCGCGCTGATCCTTCTTAGCCTTTGTTGCCTTTCCTGCTCATCGCGCACTGGACCGCCCGAATCGCGGTATGCGCCCGCCGGCGATCTGCTCGATATCGTCAAAGACTTTCAGCGGCTGGCGAAGGAGGATACCTACCGCTTCCCGATTCCGAAGGACGTGACCGGTGTAAACATCATGAAAGCGACGCTGGTTCGTCTCGACGATTACGAGCGGAAGAATCGCGGCCAATCGACCGACATCGTTCAGTTCAACCGAGCTCTCGCTTTGGAGCGGCTCCGGGAATACGATCAGGCAGCAGCGCTTTACCGCAAAGTTGCTGAAACGGACAGCCGTCTCGGCGCGGAGGCCGCGAAAAATGCGGAGATTCTCGACGGCTTCTTGCGCATCTTCGATCGCCAAATTCCCACCGACGATCCGTTCAAATACATCGCCGGGCTCGATGAGAAGGTCGCCGCTTGGAACCAACTCATCCAGAAATACCAAGCGTCGCGCTATGAATATCTTGCCAGGGTGGAAGAAGAGCGCATTGATCGGGCGAAAGTGGCATTCGTCGAAGCGAATCGATACCGCCTAAAAGAGGGCAACCAGCTGACCGTGTTGGGTTACGGACAGTTGGTCACCAAACACAAGCAAAGTAAAAACTTGTATCGTTTTTTGCTCGACTTCGGCGATTTCTACATGCTGCTTGCAAATGAATATGCATCCCAGTACGATCCTGAAGGATTAGCCTTTGACTTCAAGGTTTTAGATCAATTCGTCAAATCCGCGCTGAAGCTTTACAGCGAAGTGGCACAGGTGGACGGCATCCTGGAAAAAGTCGAAGCGCAGGGAAAAATTGAAGCGGCGCGCGGATTTTTGGAGAAGATGACCCGACTCAATCGATGAAGTCAAGAAATTCTTTCGTCATCGTTTCGCTGCTCCTCTGCGTGGCGTTTTGTATTCCTTACTCCGCGGCACAGGATCTGCCGCTCGACAAAATTCTCAATCCCCTGCCCGATTACAATCCCTTCGATCAATCCGCTGCATCAACCCCGGAGTTTTTTCCCGACGAGGTCGACAAGCAAGCCCGCGATCTACTCATCGATGCCCTCATCGGTGATGAAACGGCTCTCAGCCGCCATCTGCAATTTTTTAAGACGCAAGATGCTCGTCTGCAAAAGGAGCGCGGCACTTCGACGGGATTAACCGCCCAAGCGCAGGATCTGGTCAACAACACCATTCGCGATCGCGAACGCTATCTGGCGGCGCAAAAGGATGCTCTCAAACATGCCGCGACGCCCGAGCGAAAGAAATACCTCGAGGCGATCATCAACAACGACGACCTCAACCAGTCCGATCAACTGATGCGCCAAAGCTCGACGAATTTTTGGGGCGGTATGGGCAACCGTTTGCTGAGTTCGGTGGATCTGGTCGGCGTCGCGTCGGGCAATTACATCGGCGCGGTGGCTGAAACTGCTGTGAGCCAGCTCTATGGCCTCATGGATCGCGATATGTCTATCGAGGAGCGGCGCGCGCTGGCTCGCAATGTTGAGCACCTAAAGCGTTTTCCCGATGATCCGCGCAATGGGCGGATTAAAAAACAAGTAGACGAGTTGGACAAAAAGAAAAAAACCGCCTTGCTGCGAAAGCAGATCGACCGTGCCAAGGACGCTTTGGCGAAAGGCGATTTTGACAAGGCCGTATTTCACCTCGATCTGGCGGCGTTCATCGAACCCGATTCTAAAGATACCACAGAATTACGCGACAAAGCGACGAAAGCGATCAACGATAGCGACGCGGCTCGGGAAAAATCTCTGGTGGCGCGGGCAGAGTCGCCGGCGAGCGCTGAGCAAGGCGCCGATATCCACCAATTGCTCGAAGCATTGAGCCTGCGCGACAGCAACCAGCTTCAACGCATCGCCATCGATACCGAAAGAAAGTATCTCGGTACCCGATTGGCCGATGCGGCGCGGGATTCCGAGGCAGTCGCCCTGGAAATGAAGGGCTGGCGCGAAGCCGCGAAAAAAGCCGTTCTGGACATAGCAAACTCGACGAAGGACCCCGACGTCAGACAACGCGCAAACGCACTACTGCAAAGTCCGGAGTATAATCTGCTCGCGCCTTTTCAAGACGCACGCAGCGAACGGCAGCTTCAGTCGGTCAAATACGTTCTATTTGGAGAAGACTTTTTGCGTAAAAACCTGCTTTTTGCCGCAGGAGCCATGGCGGCCGCCGGCCCCGCTGCCGGCGTGACGCTGGGAATGGCCAACGCGCTTATCATCACGAACAACGTTTATCAGGTGATGACCCAGAATCCGGTCTCGGCCCAATCGGTCATCGATACCGGAGTTGCCTATGTGCGCAATCATCCGGACTCGGACAAATCCGCAGAAGTTTACCGCGTCTTGGCCGACGCTTACGAGGAGCGTGGCATGCTCGACCAGGCGGTCAATTACCACCAGTTGGCCGGATCATCGAAGGAAAAAATCGCTTCGCTCAAAGAAAAATCAGCGAAGAGGTTGCTCGATGCGGCGGCAAAAACCAGCAGTCGCAGCAGCCGTGAACATTATTTAACCACGGTCATTGATGAGCATCCCGACACACCGGCGGCAAGGGAAGCCACTCGGCGATTGGCGGAACTGGCCAAGGATGAAAACCAAGGGCTGCGCATGAGCAAGCAGTTTTTGATGGAACATCCCGAATTATACAGTGCGCGCGGTTTGGGCCTCAAGCCGGCGCTGTTCGACGGCCGTCCCGAGAATATGGAAATTGCCGAGCGCGGCGTGAATTTAATCAACGAGAACGAAATTTTGGTGCATTATAAAACGCCGTGGGGTGAACGCAGGCAAAATTATTCTTTGCCGAAATCGGCGAGCGAGCGGTTTTTTATCACGTTGCGCGAAACCAACCTGCAAGTAGCGTTGGCGGATGTCAATCAACGGGCCAAAGGCAGTGTTGGCGGCATCAAGGATTTGCCGGGCTCGATCGTGAAGGCCGAGCGCGAGCAACGGAGCGGCAGCACTGAGGAAAGCGGCGACACGACGTTCACCCTGGTTCGAGAAGTTGGCGGGCCCGGCGCTGAGTATCAGAAGGTTTTAGATTTTCAGTTGTTGAGCGATAATGAACGAGACCCGGGTAGTAAATACAAACTGCCGCCCATTGAGGGCAGTATATCCGCCAGCCGATTCAGCATGAATGGTGCTCTGCCCACCGGCGTCTGGGGTAATCAACTGGCGGTCGGCGGCGATCGCAAAAGCCCCTACGCCGGCGTGCAACTGCCGATTCCCCTCATCGATGGCTTTGTTCCCATCGATTTCATGATCCAAGGTCGTCCCGGCGGGATCTCGCTTTATCCGAGAATTCACACCGACGGAAACGCCGGCGCGGATCCCGAGCTCTACCGCGACAAATAGCGAGTCGATT